>JAEEIV010000031.1 GCA_016281555.1 Lachnospiraceae bacterium
ATCCCCCTTTACGTTCCAAGGACGTCCGGGCGCGCCACCCGCCATCAGTTACTGATTTCATTGTAACGGAAGCGTAAGAAAAGTCAATGTATCTTTCCTTTGATTTTTCATGCCGCTCGGATTATACTGTAGCTAAAGAAATTTGTTGCCGGCACGTCCCGGCAATGTACAGGGAGCACCTTATGAAACTCATCATCGTCCGGCACGGCGATCCCGATTATTCGATCGATTCCCTGACGGAACAGGGCTGGAAGGAGGCCGAAAGCCTCGCGAAACGCCTTTCAAAACTTGACATTCAGGAGATCCTCGTCTCCCCGAAAGGACGAGCGAAGGACACGGCGAGCTGCACGCTGAAGGCGCTCGGCCGGGAAGGGACCGTGGTCCCGTGGCTTCGTGAGTTCACGCGGCTTTTCATCGACCGTCCCGACAATACGGAAGAGAAACGGATCTGCTGGGACTGGCTTCCCGCGGACTGGACCGCGAGACCGCACTTCTTCGACAAGGATCATTGGTTTGAAGACCCCGTGTTTGCAGCCGTCGACGTGAAGTCGGAATACGACCGGATGGTCGAGGGGCTTGACGGGTTTTTGGAAAAGGCGGGCTACCGCCGGAACGGACTCCTGTACGACGTCACGCGCTCCAACGACGACGTGCACGTCTTCTTCTGTCATTTCGGCATTGAATGCGTGCTTCTCTCCCACCTTCTGAACGTTTCTCCGATGCCGCTCTGGCACGGCACCTGCGCATTGCCGACCGGCGTCACGACGCTTGTGACCGAGGAACGGAGGGAAGGCATTGCTGCGTTTCGGATGCTGCAGTTCGGCGATCTGTCGCATCTTTATGCAGACGGGATCGAGCCTGCGTTCGCGGGACGGTTCCGGGAATGTCAGAGCCATCTGAACGAACGGAGAGACGATTATCTCGGCGTCTGATCCTTACTCAAATTACGGAGACCCTTCGGAAAAGAAATCACGAACCGGCCGAAAGACAACCGGTTCGTGAATGAAAAGAAAGATCAGAAATAACTCTGCCGCTTATTACGGCGAGTAGGTGAGGTCGCTGCCCTCGATTGAAAGCGTTCCCGATCCGACTGAGAATACACTCTGACAGGCCGCGCCGCCGTACACCACGGTGCCGGCCTGTTTCGGTGCAAGGAGAATGGCGGAATCCGCCGTGAGTCCCGCTCCGTCGACCGAGATCCGCTGGGTCGACGAATCATTGTTGACGACAAGTCCGCCGGTCACCGTCAGTTTTCCGCCGAGCACGAGGCTGCTGCACGCGTTCACTTCCACCGTGCTCTGGAACACGCTGTTCTTAAATGTGACCGCAAGCGTCTGGAGACCGGACTCGGTGCCCTGCGTGATCCGGACGTCCGGGACCGCATGGCTGCCGTTTCCGATCGTCGATCCGTCGATCAGGACCGTGCCGGCCCGAAGTTCCAGATTCCGGCTCTTTTCAGACTGACCGCCCGTCAGAGTGGAACCCGTGAGCGTCAGGGATTTTCCCTGCAGGAAGGCATTGCCGCCGTAACCGCTCGCGGCGTTCGTCCGGCCGTTTTCAAGTCTCGAATTCCGGATGACGACCGTGCTGTCCTTGTCGCCGTGCAGATTGCCGCCCCGGTTCTCCGCCGAGCCGCCGGAAAGCGTGACGTTTTCAAGCGTCACCGCGGCGTTCGTATGCAGGTTTCCGCCGACGTAGGCGCTGCCGCCCGAAATGACGGCGTTCCGGATCGTCACGACCGAGTTGTCCCAGACGCAGATATTGCCGCCGGTATGCCAGCTCGTCTTTAAGACCGACCCGTTCGTGATCGAACCGCCGTAAATCTCCATGAGGCTGCCGACCGCGGCAATGATGTTGCCGCCCGATCCGGTCTCCGCATTGCCGGCCGTCACCGTACCGCCGTACATGATGAGCTTGCAGTTTTTACTGATGTAAATGTTGCCGCCGTTGTTCGTCGCCCGGCCGCCCGTGATCGTTCCGGCGTAAAATTCCGTGACCGCGCCGTTGTTCATCGAGATCACGCCGCCGTTTCCGTTGTACGCAGAGCCGGATCCCTTCAGCGTGCCGGTCTTTCCGGCCGAGCAATCCGTGACGAGAAGGCGGGACGTTGACTGATCCACCGTGTAGATCCGCTTCGCCGAGGCCGCAGTCACCGTATGGCCGTTTAAGCAGAGTTTCACGTCCGCGTTGGCGCCGATCACCTTGCCGGCCGTGAGCGTCACGTCATTCGCGAGATAATAGGAACCGGATGCCGTCGGAAGATCCGTCGTGCTCGTCCATTCCGTCCAGGTCACGACCTTGCACTTGTGTCCGAGCGATGCGTCGAGCGCCGGATTCGCCTGGGACGCGGAATGCACTTCCAGTCCGCAGACACAATGATTGTGTCCGCCCGGAACGGGTTCCACGAAGAGTTCAATGGCAATATCCTGCCCGGACGCCGAAAGCGCGTCCACCGCATTGATGAACGAGGCGAGGTTCGCCGCGCCGCCGTAGATCACAACGCCGTCCTTCAGGGCGCCGAGGTAGATCCTCGAAGCACCGTTCAAGCCCGAAACCGCGACGTGCTGCGTATGCGCTGCGTTCGAGATCATAAGACCTTTCACGGAAGCGGATCCCATCGTCACCGTTCCGGAAAGCGTCATGTTTTCGCAGTTCTGTACGAGTGTCGTGCCCGTGAACGTCGAATTCTGCAGCGTCAGATTCAGTTTCACGACCGAAGCGGAGCTGGCCTGCTGGATCCGGACGTCCTGCGTGCCGGTCCCGGAGGCCGTGAACGTGCACCCGTCAATGACCGTCACGCCGCCCTGGAATTCCGCGTTCGCCGAATTCACGGCCGTGCCGCCCCGGACCGTGGTTCCGGTCATCGTGAACGACATGGCCTGCGAGTAGAGGTTGCCGCCCGTCGAGGTCTCGCCCGTCGCCCGGCCGTTTTCCAGCCGGCAGTTCGTGACCGTCACGTGCGCGTCGAGGTCGCAGTGCAGGTTGCCCGCTCTCGTCGTCGCATTGCCGCCTGAAAGCGTCACATTCTCGAGTGTCAGAGGGCCGTCCGTATGGATGTTGCCGCCGACCGCCGACGTGCCGCCGGAGATCGTAGCGTTCCGGAGAATCGTCTCGCCGCCCCAGATGCAAAGGTTACCGCCCGTATGCCAGCCGGTCGTCATAACCTTGCCGTTCGTTAACGAGCCGCCCGTCATCGTGAAGTAGGCGCCGGTCGCCGCAATGACGTTGCCGCCGGAGCCTTCCGTCGACTCGCCGCCGGTGACGAGGCCGCCGTACATATTGAAGTGCGCGTCTTTCGCAATGTAAACGTTTCCGCCGTTCTTCGTCGTAATGCCGTTTTTCAGCGTGCCGCCGTAGAGTTCCAGAACGGCATCCGTGTTGACGTAGCCCAGACCGCCGTTCTCCGGATATGCCTGGCCGCCGCCCGTGACCGCGCCCTTCTCGCCGGAAGAGCAGTCGCAGATCACGAACTTTGCTCCCGTGCCGTTGACGTAGAACGCGCGCTTTCCGCCCGCCGCCTTCACGGTGTGTCCGTTCAGGCAGAGCCGGACGTTCGTGCCGGCCGGGATCGACGCCTGATCGGTCAGCGTCACGTCATTTGCAAGATAATAAAGTCCGCTTTCCTTCGGCAGGGAATCCGTCTTCGTCCAGGCAGTCCAGACCACTTTCGTGCCCTGTTCCGCCGTGATCGCGGCATTCGTCGCGACCGCGTGGTAATGCGCGCCCGCCGGAGCGCTCGTCACGACGACGTCGACCGTCGCGCTGACAGAATTGTCCGGTGTCCGGACCGTTACCTTAACAGGCGTAGAAGAGACCTTCAGCCCCAAGACGCTGCCGTCCTCGTTCGCGGCGACCGTCGACGGATCCGCCGATTCATAGACGAGCGGGTAATTCGCTGCCGTCTTCGGCACGATGACCGGGGTAAGCTTCGTTTCCACACCGGCCTGCACCGTGATCTTCGAAGGATTGAATGAAATGGAGCGGATGCCGACCGCGAGTTTCAATGCACCCGCATCGGTCACGGAGATCTCGCCGCTTTCCGCATCCGGCGTGAACGCGGCCTTGTAAGCGCTCATTTCATTCGCCGTGAAGACGTCCGGCTTCTCCATCGAGATGCCGATGCTGCTTCCCGAGGCGAAGTCATTGCCGAGCGTGACCTTCTTTCCGTCCGTCAAGTACAGGTTCGCCTTCTCGCCGGCCGCATTCTTGCCGCCGGTGATCGAGACCTTGCCCGAAAGCGTGAGGACGCCGTTCTTCGTGACCGTCACCGATCCCGCGGTTTCATTGACGCCGCCCGTGACCGTCACGTTGTTCAGTACCGTCTTTCCGTCCGTGTAGATCGCCGCGCCGCTTTCGGCCTTTCCGGCAATGATCTTCACGTTCGTGAGTTCCAGCGTCGCCGCGTAGACCGAGTGCAGTGCGCCGGCCGATTCCTTTACGTTCATGGCGCTGAAATCGAGCGTCAGATCCTTGAAGTACAGCTTGCTGCTGTTGTAGAACTGATAGATCGCCGCGCCCTTTTCGGAGTCCTCGTCGATGCTGAGCGGACGGCCCGGGCCGGACTTGATGACGCCGGTATGGCCGGAACTCGTGTCAAAGAAACTCACGACCGCGTTCGTGCCCTTGACGTACAGGATCCGGCTCTTCTCGCCGCCGGTCAATGTATGACCGTTCAGATCGAAGTGGATCGTCTTGTCCGCGAAGGTCTCCATCTGCGAATACATCATCCGGTCACCCGCGAGGTAGAGATGGATCACGTCCTCCGAGTAAGATTCAAACTTGCCGATGTAGGTCCTGAACGTCACGTTCTTTCCGCAGTCCGGGCAATACCGCGTCGCCGTCGTACTCTTCCGCTCAACGACGTAGACTACCGTGGCCTCTTCCTGCAGATTCCGCAAGCAATGCACCTTGTCCCCGACCCGGACCGTCGTCTTTTCGCCGGAGAACGCATATTCGCCGCCGACGTTGTACACTTCGGCGTTCGCCGCCATCGTCACGTCCGCCGTCTTCGACGGATCCGATTCCGAATAGAGATGCAGCGTCCGTCCTTCGATCGATTTCACCTTGTACCAGGAACCGCTCGACCCGTACTGAGTCTTCGTGACCTGCGTGGCTGGGTATACGGCGGCGATGACGTCGCCCGAAAGGACGAGTCCCATGCAGCGGTCGGACCGCTCGTCGATCTTGTCGACCAACTCCTTCGAGGTCGTCCTAAGTTCCACGTGCCGGCCCTGCGTCGCCATGATGAGGTGATAATAGCCGTCTTTTTCCTTCGTTCTCGTCGAGGTCTTCTTCGAGGTATCCCACCACTTCGCCACGTTCCAGTAGATCTCGGTGTTCACGGTACGCTTGTTCACGTACACGTACAGGGGATTTCCGAGCGTGTTCGGGCAGGCGTGGATCCGGTCGCCGACCCGCAGCGTCGTATACTCGCCCGCGTGGCTCTGATAGAGTTCAGAGACGTTCACGATCTGGCAGCCGTCGGCCAGCGTGAATTCCTTGACCTGACCGTAATCCGACGCGGTCTTCCCGTATTTCCGGGCCACGTAAGAGCCGTCCTCGTTGATCTTCGTGATGTTGAACCAGGAGGCAATGCTCCACGCCCCCGTCACGTCCTTCTGCGTATAAACTTCGGTAATGAGCCCGTTTTCGATCTTGACGCCGAAGCATCTCGCGGCGTAGGAATCCATCTGGGACGCGAGTTCGCGGCTCGCCGTCTTAAACGTCTGCACGCCGCCGTCCACCGCGAGTTCAAAGACGTAGAGGCCGTTTCCGTCCGGCGTTCTCGTCGTCTCCTTCTTCGTGGTGTCGTACATCCGGGTCATGTTCCAGTACAGCTTCGAATCCACGGTCCTGCCGCCGACGATGAACATATAAATGATCTCGCCCTTCCGGTTCTTCATGCCGTGGACGCGGTCGCCGACGTGCAGTTCCTCCACTTCCTCGCCGACCGGGCCTCCGACGCCGGAAACGTTGAAGAAGCGGCAATTCTCCGCCATCTTTCCTTCATAAGTCAGTCCCTGGTCCGGGCGCACTGAAACGACGTGCCCGTCGTCTCCGATCTCGCTGATCAAGCTCCAGGACCCGAACGATCCGCCGTGCGTCTCGCCGTATGCCGACTTGACGCGGAGGATGTTGTTGTCTTCGTCGAGATCCAGGGCAATGATCCGCTCGGGCCACCGGTCGATCTCGTAGGCATGATTCCGGTCCTTCGTATACACCGTGATCTGCTTGCCTTCCGATGCAAGCTTGATTTCATAAACGCCTTCCGCGTTCGGTTCTCTGGTCGTGTTCTGGATGTCGGAATTCCACAAGCGCTCCATGTTCCAGTAGAGCACCGGGATCACGTTCCGCTCGATCACGTAGACTGCTGCGATCGGGCCTTCCTCGCTCCGGATCGCGGTAATGAGGTCCTCGGCCTTCAGGTCCTTGACCTTGATCGGCTCGCCGACGAAACTCGAATACCCGCTGACGTCGTAGATCGGCGCGCCCTCGAAGGCATTCTCGTATTCCATCCCGTTTCCGTCGGCACTGCTCGCCATATACACCGTGCCGTTCTCGTCGATCTCCGTCACGAACACTTCCTTGTACAGATATCCGCCCGTGAACTCTTCCACGTCGATCGCGTCAATGACGATGTTTTTCTCATCAAATATGAGCCCCATCACGTCCATGCTGTCGATCCGGTTCAGAAGTTTCTTGTCTTCTACCCGGCGTTCGATCTGACGTCCGTTGCAGGCAAACAGCACATGATAATAGCCGTCGTCCTGATCGACCGTCCGTGTGGAAATGCCGGTTTCCGTCTTCCCGTACTGATTCCGGTCGACGTTCCAGTAGAGCTCCAAACCGCTGTAATCCGGCTCGTCCGCCCATGGATCTTCTTCGGTCGTATCGGCTTGCGTCTCAATGGGTGCCGGGGACGTTTCATTGCCCGGATCCGGCGCTTTCTTTCCGCCGAACAGGAAGACGGCACCCACGGTAAGTCCTGCCGCGAGCACTCCGCCAATGACGATCCACAGCCATTTCGGCATCTTTTTCTTTTCGGTTTCCTGTTGATTCATAGGATCCCTCCGCTTTTCGAGTTTCATTGCCTGTCCTTACGGCAGCACCACCGACGGACGCAGGACGACGAACTGGTTCGACGACATCAGATAATCCGCGATCTTTCCGAAGTCCTCCATCGTCGAGGTCTTCGAAAGCTGGATCGCCCGTCCTTCTCCCAGGTAGACGAACACCGCCGTTCCCGAGGTCTTTTCGGCTTTCGTCTGATTCGTCTTTGTCAGACGGATGATGACGTCGCCCGGTTCAAAATAGAGTTCGCGGACGTCAAGCATCCGTTCGCCCATATGTCCGGCCGACAGGCGGTACAGTCCGCCGAACATCTTTCTCGCCTGAAGCGCCGTAAAATAGCGGTTCTCGTCGGTCACGTCCTTCGGAACCAGATATTTCACGCCGCCCACGGCTTTTTCCTTGAAGCAGGCTTCCAGGTATTCCGACGCTTTATTCGGAAGACCGAGTTTTTTCCCGGTCACTTTTTCGTAAATGTAATTGACGGCCTTCAGTTCTCTCGAGGCGTTCTCCTCTCCGCTTACCAGCCGTTCCGCGAGTGCGTTCAGTTCGCGGATCTGCTCTTCTGAAAGCTTCGACGCGCCGACCTGGACCGTGATGTCTCTCGTCGGAATGTTTGCGACGCGGCCCGCCGGGAAATGAAGGAGCTCGCCTGCCTTCGCCGTCACGACGACTTCGAGCGCTAGCGTTTCCGAGGCGCCCGGAGCGACCTTCACGGTCTTCTTCAGTTCGCCGCTCTTCAGTTCGACGCCTTCCGGCAGCACTTCCTCGATCTCCAGCCCTTCGAACGTCTCCTGACCGGCGTTCTTCACTTCCGTCACGAGCGTCAGGATCTCGCCCGGCACCACGGAACTTAAGGGCGTGACGTTTAAGTACCGGTCAATGACCATGCCGGGATACTGCAGTCTGGACGCCGCCTTCGCCGTGATCGCCTTCGGGAAATCCGCCGCATCGAAATAGCGGAGAATCGTGATGTGCTCGCTGCTGTGCTTCATGTCGTGCAGATCCCAGTTCGGCTGGCCCGTCACTTTGCCGTACAGGCATTCGTCGGCCGGCTGGATCTTGATCGCGCCGTTCTCTTCGTAGCGGTCGCGCCCGTCGTCGGCGAAATTCGCGCCCCAGCAATGCGTGAGATAATCCTTCCCGTCCCCATAGATGTCGCCGAGAAAGAGAAGCGCGTGTCCCGTCCGCCCGAAGCCGGCAATGATGTCGCCGGGCTGCAGCGTTTCCTTGACTTCCTCAATGACCTTTTCAATCGTCGCTTCGGTATTGAATTCCCATTTTTTGACGAGCACGGGTGCTTTCAGTCCGTTCATCTGCCGCGTGAAATACGGCACGCCGCTCTCCTGCGTGTCTCTGTATCCGAAGGCGTCGTAGAGCACCGCCATCGGATAGGAATTGCAGACCGCGTAATAATACTGATCATTGGATGCGTACTCCGGCGCCTGATCCCAGACGGGCACGTTCCGGCAATAATTCGCATATCCGGTTTCCATGGTCACGTGACTCTCGTCGTACTGGCAATACGGATTCTTATTGTAATAAGCAAACACCGTCGCAAGCATCGCTTCAAACTGCTTCGCTCTGTCCGCTTCCACCATCGTTTTGTCCACTGCCGCATCCTCCCCTGTCCGAATCGTATTCGTGTAATCGTAATCTGCGGCCAGGTCCTCCCCCGACGGGGCAGGGCCGGCACTTTCAGCTGCTTGGGAAGGCGTTTCCGATGCGGCTCCCGGGGCTTCCCCGGCACAGCCTGAAATCACGGAACAAAGAAACAGTCCCGCGAAAAGCATTGCCGTCATCCTGTGTTTCCTCATTAAAAGCCTCCTCTTTCCGAAAAATAAAAACAGCTGCGGCGCCGAAACGCCGCAGCCAATAAACGCTGTGTTATTCCACGGATACGACGCCCGTATAGATGACTGCTTCCGCGCCGCCGAACAGGTAGATGACGTACCCTCTTGCGTAGATCTTCCCGCTCACGTTCCTGAGCGTCAGTCCGGTCACGTCCGTCGGGGCAATGCCGTTCGAGACGTAACGGAAGGTGTCCGCGCCGTTGAAGACCATCGCATCCTCCGGATCCAGAATACCGAACGTCGCTTCGGTACCGAACAGGATGCCCTGTTCCTTCACGGAATAGCCGTCCGGCAGATCCCTGAGGACTTCCACGTTCATCGTTGTTCCCGTCCTCTTGATCGTGAGCACCGATACCAGCGGTCCGTCCGGAGCAGTTTCATTGCCGTACACCGCGTAAAGTTCCGCGTCGCCGTAGAACCGGACGCTCATGTCCGCCGTCCGCGAGATCGGTTTTCCGGCCGTATCCGCATAATAGAGGAACGGAAGCGTCGCCGCATCGGGCAATGAAAGCGCCGTGAGTGCTCCCGGCTGCAGGCCGGCGTACACCTTGGAGCCGTCCGCATAATCCGAAAGCGCCGTGCCGTTCAGCTGTTTTCCGGTCACGGTCAGCGTGATCGTCGTCGAAAGGTCGTCTTCGTAGGAAGCGCGGACGTCGACTGTGGCGGCATCTCCCGCTGCTGCAAGCAGTTCCGCCTTCGTCGTGACCGCCGTTCCCTTCACCTTCCACTGTCCGTTTTTCTTGCCCGTGATTGCGGGAAGCGCAGTGAAATCCGCATCCTGAAGTTCGTTCGATGCGCCGGCCGTCAGACTCTTCATCTTCACGACCTGCGAGTAGTAGTTGTAGAACACGACCGGCCGGTCGGTATCGGAGGCCAGAACGGCCGTCAGCGTCACGTCATTGGCAATGACGAAGGAATACGAGGCATCGCGGCTCACCACTTTGCCGGATTCGTTTTTCCAGCAGTTGAACGTATCGGTACCGAGGTAATTCACGGTGACCAGACTTCCGGCCGGATAGCCGGTGACGTTCACGACACCCGTGATATCATAATCCGTTATGCCGACCACCGTGACCATGAATCCATCTTCCGCGCCGAAGCGGTACACCGCCTCAAACAGCCGGCTTTCCGCTGCGGTCATCCGGACTGTCTCGGTTTTGTTCGTGCCGATCTCCGTGGTCCCCTCCATCCAGTGAACGAAGGTGTATCCCGGAACGTCCGGTGCCGTCAATGTGATCGTATCGCCGACCGCATACGCGCCGCCGCCCGAGATCGCACCGACACCGTACATATCGCCGCTTTCCACGGAAGACGTCGTCTCCACAAGGCCGCCTGCGGCAATCTTGTAAAGATAGACCGGATCACTGTTCAGGAAGACCGCATATCCTGCTGCGACATAGGCCGCCGACGGGCTTACGGAGTAATAACCGCCGGAGAGTTCCGTGGACACCGGCTCCAGGGCATTGGGATTCGGACTTGCTTTTTCGTAGACCGTTCCCTGAACGTATCCGCCCGTGACCGTCAGGAAGCCGTTGTTCCGGATGGCACGACCGTTCTCTGCGATCAATGTGCCGCCGGTGACCGTGGCGTGACCGTTATAGTACTCGGCAAAGTTGCCGTTGATTTCCAGACAGTGGAACGTGCCGGTACTCGTGATCGTGCCGCCGCTCATGGTAAACGTTGAAGAATCCGTCTGGCTGCTGCCGGTAATGTTCAGGAAGACGTTCGTATTGCCGCCCACAGAGGAAGCCTTCGGATCGCTGATCGTACCGCCGGTGAGACTCGCCGAAGCGTGGCAGTCCACCCATATGTTCGATCCCTGCCGCGCAGAGCCGCCGGTAATGGTGCCGCCGTGGATCTCCATATAGCCGTACTCGTTCACGCCGATGTTTCCGCCGTACCCGCGCTCGGTGGAACTCTTCGGGATCGCGCTGCCGTTCGAAACGGTGCCGCCGTACATGATGAGCTTGTTCTCGATCGTTCCGGCATTTTCACCGATACCGATGTTTCCGCCGTACCCGCCGTTGACCGTCTCGGTTCCATTCTTCTTGATGATGCCGGCTACACCGCCGGAAATCAGGATTCCGGTGTTGTCCGCACCCGATTCGCCGATCGTTAGCGTGGATGTCTGACCGCCGCTCGTTTCGGACCCGATCGTAATGTTGCCGCCGACGTTTACCGCAGTCCCGTTCAGGATCTTCGCGGTTCCCTTGATGGTGAAACTCACGCCCTGATGGAGCAGGATATTGCCGCCGTAAGCGTTCGTCGCGACACCGTCCCGGATCGTGCCGCCGGAGATGAAGCTGCCGGTGTTCGAGTAAAACATGAGGTTGCCGCCCTGTCCGGCCGTTCCTTTTTCGACCGTGCCGGCCGTCATTTCAAATCTGCTGTTCGCGCCCTGAACGGAAATGTTGCCGCCGGTCGTCCAGCTTCCGCTTAAGACCTTGCCTTCGGTGACCGTGCCGCCCTGGATGTAAAGTTTGCCGTTGTTCACGGCGATGTTTCCGCCTCGGGTGTAAGTATTGGATGCCGCATTATCGATCGTGCCGCCGGTGATCGTGCCGCCCGTCAAAGTAAACGTGCAGGTGGATTGATCCATGAACACGTTTCCGCCTCGATAAGTCGAAACGCCGCTTTCAATCGTGCCGCCGGACATGACCACCTTAGTGCTCGAACCGGTAACGGCAATGTTTCCGCCTGCAGAGGTGTTATTGATCGCAGCCGAGCCGCCGCTCACCGTTCCGCTCTTGATGGTCAGCGTACCGTTTTGCAGATAGATGTTTCCGCCGCGCATATTGGCCTTCGTTCCGGTCACTTTACCGCCGGAAACCGTGCCTCCGTCGATCGTGATGCTGCTCGCGCCTTCCATGTAAAGATTGCCGCCCCTAAGTTCCGCGGTTCCGTCTTTGACCGTGCCGGCATAGAGATTCAGTTTTGCGCCGCCCTGCACGAAGAAGTTCCCGCCGTCCGCGTAGGACCCGCCGTTCAGCACGCCCTTGCCGCCGGAAACCGTTCCGCCATACATGTTGAACGTACCGCCGTTCACGTTGATATTGCCGCCGTAGATGCCGGAACCGCCCTTGATCGTACCGCCGTACATGTTAAACGTTCCGTATACGTAAGCCGCAGAGCCCATGTACGACTTAGCGCCGGAGGCATCCAGAGTACCGCGGTACAAATTGCACTTGCCGCTGCCGGACCCATGCGTTCCGGAACTGTTCGTATTGCAGACGATGAAGCCGCGGGCCGTGCCGACCGAACTGCTGTTCGTGCCGCCCGTCACGACGATCTTGCCGGTACCGGCTGATGAACAGTCCGTAATGTTCAGAACCGAACCGGTCTGCAGGCCGAACACACGCCACATCGTTCCGGACGTCGGAACTGCCGCCGAGATCGTATGCCCGTTCAGGCAAAGGTTCAGCGTTGCGTTCGCGGCCAGGATCGTGTTCGCCGTCACCGTGACGTCTGCTCCGAGATAGTAACTCCCGGAAATCGGAAGCGTCGTCGTCGACGTCCACTCCTGCCAGGAGACCGATGCACATTGGTGATTCGCCCTGGAATCGATCCCCGCCGGCTGATCTAAGCATAGGCAATGATCCGCCGCGCCCTCGTGGTCTGCTGCACGGACTGCCGTCTTCGGTACGAATACCAGCAGTACCGCAAGAAGTCCGATCATTCCGATCATCCACTTTTTCATGTCGTTCCTCCAAAAAATACTGTAATGCTGCACTTACGACAGGGGAAAGTACCCCTTATATATAACATACCATTTTCTTTATAGCATACCGCTTGTGAAATGTCAAAACAAAAGAGAAAAAAAGCACCGTACTGATCCGGAAAAGGATCAGCACGGTGCAACCGTTGAAGCGCTTCGTCTCTATTCTTCCAATACGGCGTCGGAGAGCTGACAATACATGTACTCCCCTTCCTTGTACGTGTCGAAAATGCCCGTGACGACGATCTCCGTGCCCGGTTCCGGATAATCCTTCGGGTACTCATAATCGCCCGCAAGCACGAATTCCATGCCCTGCTGGCAGCAGGCCGTCGCGTCGGTGATGAGGCAGGCGTAATAATTCCGGCCGTCGCCCGGATACACGTTGAACGTGCCCTTCATGCGCACGGTTTTTCCGCGGTATTTGTCCGGCGAGTTCACCATGTTCGATACTTCCGAATAGACCATGGTGCTGTTCATCTTCGTGAGATCCACCTTGACCTTCGTGTATTTCGGCGTCTCGCTGCACCCCGCAAGCGCCAGAACGAACAACACGGAGAATAACATTGCCAACCATTTTTTCATTTTCTTCTGCCTCCGATCTTTCCTGCAATGAAGAAACCGATGAATACCAAAATGTCGACTGCTACGATGGTCGAACCCACCGGGGTCCCTTTCTCCACGAGAATGGAAATGAGAATGCCGATGATCGCGGACGCCACGGAAATGACGGCCGATGCGATCGTCACCGACTTGAAGCTCTTGAACACGCGCATCGCGGACAATGCCGGGAAAATGACGAGCGCGGAGATGAGGAGCGAGCCCACGAGGTTCATCGCAAGCACGATCACCACCGCGACGATCACGGCCACGAGCAGATTGTAAAAGTCTGCCCGGATGCCGGTCGCCTTCGCGAAATTCTCATCGAACGTCACCGCGAAGATCTTGTGATAAAAGAGCACGAACACCACCACGACGACGACCGACAGGATGAGCGAGATCCAGACTTCGGAACTCGTGAGCGTCAGGATCGAAGTCGAGCCGAATAAGGTCGAACAGACGTCGCCCGAAAGATTTCCGCTCGTCGGGAACAGGTTCAGGATGAGGTAGCCGAGCGCCAATGCGCCGACCGACAGCATCGCTACGGCGGCGTCCCCCTTGATTTTCCGGTTCTGTCCCGGGCGAAGCAAGAGCACCGCCGCCAGGATCGTGATGACCAACGTCAGCACCATTTCATACGAATCGATCCAGCCGGCCGCCCCCGGGATCCAGGAAGCGATCGCATTGAACAGCTGTGAAACCGCGATCTTCGTCGCGGAAGCGATCGCCATGGCGCCGAACGCCACGTGCGACAGGCCGTCGCCGATGAAGGAAAACCGCTTCAGAACGAGCGTCACACCGAGAAGCGAGGAACAGAGCGCCACGAGGACGCCGACGATCAGCGCGTAACGGACGAAGGGGAACTGGAAATAATTGCCGAGCGTTTCGAAAAACCAGGTCATGATTCCTCACCCTCCTTTCCGAACTCCACCCGCGCGCTGCTTTCCAGGTATTCCTCCTTGGTTCCGAAGAAGACGTGCGCTCCGATGTGCAGAATGTGCGACGCATATTGAAGCGCCGCGGAAAGGTCGTGGGTGATCATGACGATCGTGATCCCGCCCTGCTCATTGAGTTCCTTGATGCAGCGGTACATCTCCGCCGTTGCTTTCGGATCGAGGCCGGTCACCGGTTCGTCAAGGAGCAGCATTTTCTTCGTAGCGGACAATGCCCTCGCGAGAAGGACCCGCTGCTGCTGACCGCCGGACAGTTCGCGATAACACCGCTTCTCCATGCCCTCGAGGCCGAGGATCCGGATGTTTTCCGCCGCGATCTCCTTTTCCTCTTTCCGGTAGAACGGCCTGAGTCCGCACCGGTTCTGACAGCCGGACAAAACGACCTCAAAAACGGACGCCGGAAAATCCCGCTGCACTTCCGTCTGCTGCGGGAGATAGCCGATCTCTGTCTGCTTCAGTCCGTCACCGGTCAGCACCTGCCCCTTCATCGGCGGGATCAGCCCGAGGATCGTCCGCATGAGCGTCGTCTTCCCGGAGCCGTTCTCTCCGACGATGCAGAGATAGTCGCCCGGTTCCACGGAAAACGAGAGATCCTGCAGGATCGCATGCCCCTCGTACCCGAGCGTCAAATTTTCGCAAATCAACTGTGACATTTCATTTCTCCGCAGGTTCCCGGGGGACGGATCCCCCGGAAGCCGTTTGCATTACTTCAGCGCTTCTTCCAGCACCTTCAGATTCTCTTCCATCACGGAAAGATAATCCTTCTCTTCTCCGAGCCGGACCGACTGCATCGAATCCATGACCAGAACGGTCTGGTTTTTCGCTTCGGACGTGCTCTTCACCGTCTCGGCGATCTTCTGATCCGAAGTCTCAATGACCATAATGTGCGTAAGTTTCAGTTCGTCGACCTTTCTCGCGAGGAACGCCACGGTCTCGAAACTCGCTTCCGTTTCGGCCGAGCAGCCGATGAACGCCGCATAATAGGTGAGGCCGTAATCCTTGGCAAGATACAGGAACGGGAAACGGTCCGCGAACACGAGCGTTTTCACCGCAGCAGTCCCGGTCGCTTCCTCGTATTTCCGGTCGAGCACCTCCAGTTTTTCGCGGTACGAAGCGGCATTGGCCTCATAGACCGCCTTCCGCTCCGGATCCGCCTCCGAAAGTTTCCCGGCAATGACCGGGACGAGTGCGGCGGCGTTTTTCACCGAAAGCCAAAGATGCTCGTCATATTCTTTTTCGTCTTCGTCGTGCTCTTCCTCTTCTTCGCCCTGCATGCCCTCGACGAGTTCCTCTTCACGGGCCCGGTCTCCGAGTTCCGATATCAGGTTCACGGTCAGCATGGCAGGATTCGAGGACTCCTGCAGGGCCTTGTCGACCCAGCTGTCCGACATGCCGCCGCCGTAAATGAAGAGGTCCGCCGTGGAGATCTTCACCACGTCCTGCACAGTGGGCTGATAACTGTGCAGGTCCACGTTATTGTCCAGAAGATAGGTGATCTCGACGTGATCCTTCTCATCTCCGACGACGTTTTTGATCCAGTCCGCGTAAGGATAGATCGTCGTCACGACAGAGATTTTCTTCTTTTCGGAAGCGTCGCCCGTTCCCGCCGGTCCGTTTCCGCCGCAGGCCGCTGTGAAAAGGACTGCGACGATGACGAGAAGTGCGATGACGCCTTTACAGATCTTATTTCTCATGATAAAAAAACACCTCCAAATTCAGTCAGTTTTCCGTTTTCCGGCCTGTCGCCGGCAATGACCCGCCGCACCGGACGTTCTCCGGCGCGCCGATCTATCGAAAACTGCCTCAATTTGAAAGCTTGACCTTCCAGGAAACCAATGTGTTCTTCCGGAGAAAAGCGGTGTCTTCTCTCCCGATGCAAATCAAAAGCGCTGCAAAAACCGCCGATGCCGCCGACACGGCAGCCACTTTCGCGACGGTCTTCAGAACGCGGTTCGCGAAGGCCATGCACTCACAGACCGGGCAGGAATCCCCTGCGCAGTCGTGACCGGCCTCCGCCGCCGAGAAGCCGACGAAAAAGAGCGACAATGCGACCAGCAATACCGCAAGAACGACCGCCGCCGTTTTTCTGCTTCGATTCATTGCGCCCTCCTTTCCGGCCTTTCCGCCGCTTTACAACGTACCACCATCATACTCTCCCGCGCCGGGTTTCGCAAGTGTTTTCACAGAATTTTCATTCTCCCGGCAGGGTGGCGTCATCCTCCTCCTCCCCGGCAGAAGCGCCCGAGAGTTTCCGCTCATCCACGGTCACGAACGAACCGCTTTCTTCCGCACGGAACGTGAAATAGTCCGCTTTCCGCCCGTCGTAAAGACGTCCGGTCCCGTCCTGCACGTGAATGTAGAGCGCGCCGTTCCGGGAAACCCGTTTCGTGAGTCTGAGAAGCAGCCGGGCATAGTCGTCCTCGTCGGACCGGAGGATCCGGATCTTTCCCTCCGGCAGTGAGCGGTAATCGATCTCGTACGCCCAATGCTTTCCGCTCTCGATCTCTTCTTCCGGCAAAGCCGTCTCCGGCACGATGGACTTTAACGTCAGTCCCATGGCCGGCGCCATCGGTCCCGCCGCCGCGCGGTCCCTTGCCTCCAGGATCTCCGTCATGGATTCCTCCGGGAGCAGTCCCGCACCGATCTTCACGAGCGTCCCGGCAATGATCCGGACCATATTGTAGAGAAAGCCGCTGCCGGAGACGCGGTAGGTGATGAAATCGCCGTCCCTCGTCACCTCTGACGTATAGATCCGGCGCACCGTATCCTCCACGCTCGTCCGGATCGAGCAGAAGCTCTTGAAATCGTGTTCACCGAGCAGCACTTTCGCAGCCCGGTCCATCTTCTCCGCATCCAGATCGTAATAATAGAAATAGGCGTAATTCCGTTCCTTCGGAAGCGGGATCTTGCTGTTTAAGATCCGGTATTCGTAGGTTTTGACGGAATTCATCTTTCTCGGATGATAGTCCGGCGCCACTTCCTCCGATTCCCGGACGACGACGTCGGGCGGGAGAAACTCGTTCAGGGCGAACTTGAACTTGTCGCCCGGAATACGGCTTTCGGTATCGAACACCGCGAGATTCCCGTCCGCATGCACGCCGGAATCCGTCCTGGAGCAGCCGTAGAGCGTCACGTCTTCCTTCAACAGTTTCCGGAGCGCCGCCGTGACGACCTCCTCGATCGAGGTGCCGTTCGGCTGCGTCTGCCAGCCGACGTAGGCCGTGCCGTCGTATGCGATTTTCAGTAAGATCCTTCGCATCTTGTTTCCTCAGGGCACGATTTTGATGAGTTCCGAAGTGAAGATCCTGAGCAGAATGATCGCGGCCAGGTACGCAAACAGAACGAGATATGCGATCGCGTCGCGTTTCCGGTACTTTAAGGGATGCAGCTTCGTCCGGTCGTCTCCGCCGTGGTAGCAGCGGGCTTCCATCGCATTGGCGAGGTCATCTGCGCGCCGGAACGCCGAAACGAACAGCGGAATGAGGAGCGGGATCATTGCCTTCGCCTTTTTGATGAGACCGCCGTTCTCGAAATCCGCGCCGCGCGCCTGCTGCGCTTTCATGATCTTATTGACCTCTTCGATGAGGATCGGAATGAACCGGAGCGCGATCGACATCATCATTGCCACCGCGTGCACCGGCACGTGGAAAATCTTTAAGAACCCGAACGCCTTCTCGAGGCCGTCCGTTAGGCGGCTCGGCGTCGTGGTCAGCGTCATGATGCTCGTGCCCATGATGAGCAGGATCAGGCGGATCACCATGCGGACGGCAATGCGAATGCCCTCCTTCGTGATCCTGAAGATCCACCAGTGAAAGATCTCCTCGCCCTGCGTCAGGAAAAGATTGAAGATCACGGAAATGATCATCAGGATGAAGATGCTCTTCAAACCGCGCAGCATGAAGGACACCGGGACCTTCGACAGAATGATGATGACGGCGAGGAACGACGCGGCCAACGCAAACGCCAGCACGCCTTCCCCGACGTACAAGGACACGATATATATGACTGTGAAAGCCAGCTTGACGCGGGGATCCAAACGGTGGATCACCGAATCCGCTTCATAATACTGGCCGAGCGTGATATCGCGGATCATTTGCCGAACACCCTCAGGATCTCTTCCTTCGCCTTTTCCACCGTAAACACGTCCGTCCGGACGTCAAACCCGGCTTTCCTCAGGCCTTCCATCACATAGGTGACTTCCGGCGCGGAGAGGCCGATCTCTTCCAGTTTCCGCCAGTCGCTGAACACCTTTTCCGGCGGAGCGTCGTAAATGAGTTTTCCCTGATTCATGACGAGGATCCGCTTCGCATACTCCGCCACGTCTTCCATGCTGTGGGAGACCAGAATCACGGTAATGCCCTGGTCGTTTAAGTTCCGGCAGACGTTCAGGATGTCTTCGCGCCCTTCCGGATCGAGGCCCGCCGTCGGCTCGTCGAGGATCAGGACTTCCGGTTTCATGGCCAGGATGCCCGCGATCGCGGCGCGCCGCTTCCGTCCGCCTGAAAGATCGAACGGCGATTTTTCGTAACTGGCTTCCGGGAATCTGACGAGACTCAGGGCTTCCTTCGCCCGGGCCTCCTGCTCTTCCTTCGGAAGTCCCATGTTTTTCGGGCCGTAACAGACGTCCTTCAGAACCGTGGTCTCGAACAGCTGGTATTCCGGGTACTGAAACACGAGCCCGACCTTCTGCCGGAGTGTTTTCAGATCATACCCCTTCGCCGCCACGTTCTCCCCGTGGAACAGCACCTCGCCCGAAGTCGGTTTCAGCAGCCCGTCCAGGAACTGGATCAGCGTCGACTTGCCCGACCCCGTATGTCCGATGAGGGCAATGAACTCGCCCTCCTCCACGGAAAACGACACGTGGTCGACGGCGAACTTCGGCTGCTCCGCCTCAGGCGTATAGGTATAGCAAACGTCCTTTACTTCAATCTGCATAAGGCATTTACCAATTCGTCCACACTGAGAACGCCGTCCGGAAGGTCCAGTCCGGCTTTCTTTAATTCCGCCGCAAGCCGCGTCACTTCCGGCGCGGTCAGGTGGCACTCTTCCAATTCCTCTAACCGCGAGAACACTTCTCTCGGCGCGCCGTTCATCACGAGTTTTCCGTCCTTCATCACGACGATGCGATCCGCATCCACGACTTCTTCCATGTAATGCGTGATGAACACGACCGTGATGCCCTCCTGCCGGTTCAGTTCGTGCATGGTTTCCAGCACTTCCTTCCGGCCGACCGGGTCCAGCATCGCCGTCGGCTCGTCCATCAGGATCACCTTCGGGCGCATTGCCAGCATGCCCGCGATCGCAACGCGCTGTTTCTGTCCGCCGGAGAGTTTGTTCGGCGAATGCAGGCGGTACGCCGCCATGCCTGCCTTTTCGAGCGAGACCTCGACCCGTTTCAAGAGTTCCTCGGTCGGAATTCCCATGTTTTCCGGACCGAACGCCACGTCCTCCTCGACGGAAGTGCCGATGATCTGGTTGTCCGGATTCTGGAAGATCATTCCGGCTTCCCGGCGGACTTCCCAGATCGGCTTATGTTCCGCCACGTTCATGCCGGACAGATAGACCGTGCCCTCGGTCGGGGTGAGGAGCGCATTGACGTGCTTTGCAAGCGTCGATTTCCCGGAACCGTTGTGTCCCAGGATCGCAATGAATTCGCCCTCCTCCACGGTAAGCGACACGCCGTCCACCGCGCGCAGGGCCTCGGCTTCATTGCCTTCTTCGTCCAGCTCGCGGTATTCGTGCACTAAATTGAGGATCTCAATGATGTTCATTTCACCGTCAGAAGAGAGTTTCCGGTCATTTCCTTCGGCTGCGGCAGACCCATCAGCGCAAGAAGCGTCGGGATGATGTCCGCGAGGCAGCCGCCTTCCTTGAGACCGTATTTCGGATCCGCGTTCACGAGAATAAACGGCACCGGATTCGTCGTGTGCGCCGTGAAGGGTTCGCCCGTTTCGTAATCGATCATCTGATCGGAATTGCCGTGGTCGGCGCAGATGAATACGGTCGCGCCCTGCTCCTTCGCAAGGTTCACGATCTCGCCGACGCACTCGTCGAGCACTTCGATCGCCTTCGTCGCCGCAGCCATGACGCCGGTGTGACCGACCATGTCGGAGTTCGCGAAATTGACGATGATGACGTCGTAATACGGTGCGCCGTTTTCATCCTTTTTCACAAGCGATTCGCAGACTTTGTCGCAGACCGTATACGCGCTCATTCTCGGCTTCAGGTCGTAGGTCGCCACGTATTTCGGGGAATCCACGAGGATGCGGTCTTCTCCCGGGTTCGGCGCTTCCACGCCGCCGTTGAAGAAGAACGTCACGTGCGCGTATTTCTCGGTCTCCGCGATCCTGGCCTGCTTCAGTCCGTTCTTCGAAAGGTACTCGCCGAAGGTGTTCGTAAGTTCTTCCTTCTTGAACGCCACGAACTTGTTCGGGATCGTCACGTCGTAGTCCGTAAAGCAGACGTACGTCACGTCCGGTTTCTTCGGCCCGCGGTCGAACGCCGTGAATTCATCGTCGCAGAACACGTGCGTCATTTCCCGCGCGCGATCCGGACGGAAGTTGTAAAAGATGATGGAATCGCCGTCTTCGATCGTGCCGACGGCCTTTCCGTCACGGACCAGCACGGCCGGCAGGACGAATTCATCCGTCACGCCGTTCGCGTACGAGGCCTCAATGCCGGAGACCGCGTCGGTCATTGCCACGCCTTCGCCGTAGCGGAGCGCGCGGTAGGCTTTCTCAATCCGGTCGTAGTTCTTGTCCCGGTCCATCGCATAGTAGCGGCCGGAGACCATCACGACCTCGCCGACGCCGAGTTCCTGACACTTGTCGGACAGCTGCTTCACATAGCCTGCGCCGCTTTCCGGCGGGGTGTCTCTGCCGTCGAGGAACGCATGGATGTAGACCTTTTTGAGCCCGTTCCGTTTCGCGAGTTCCAGCAATCCGTGAATATGCGTGATGTGCGAATGCACGCCGCCGTCGGAGACCAGTCCGTACAGATGCAGCGCGGAATCCTTTTCCCGGCAATTCTTCACCGCCCGGAGAAGATCCTCGTTCTCGAAGAAATCGCCGTCTTCAATGGATTTCGTGATCCGCGTCAGTTCCTGGTACACGATCCGGCCGGCGCCCATGTTCAGGTGTCCGACCTCGGAATTGCCCATCTGCCCGTCCGGGAGACCGACCGCGAGTCCGGACGCGTATCCCTTCACAAAAGGACACTCCGTCATCAGGCGGTCCATCACCGGCTTCTTCGCCGCTGCGATCGCATTGCCCTCGGTCCGCTCATTCAAGCCGTAACCGTCCAAGATCATCAAAATCACCTGTTTCTTTTCCATATCGTCATCCTCGTTTTTTTATTCGGCCGTCCGGGCCGGAAAAATCCAATTTTATATTATACCATTTCGCCAATGAATCCGCAAGGTGTTACGAAAGGCGGCAGACGAAGGACCCGTCCTCCTGCCGTTCGAAATGCATCTTCTCCAGGTACTTCATATGGTGTTCCGTCGGGCCCGAATACCGGAGTTCGGTAATGCCGCGTCCCGGAAGGCTTTCCCGGAGGAACTTGCCGAGCGAATAATCGCGGTATTTCGGGAGCGAATAATCGAGCACGAGCTCCAGTTTCTCGGCATTCCGCCGCCCCAGAACGAAGCCCGCAGGCGCATCCTCGGAAAGCATGACCGACGCGTAATTCTTCTCCTGCGCAAGGTCGATGCCCGGGAAGCATTTTTCAATATCGGCGCGGTATTTCTCCAGAAAGTTGCACAATACCGGATCCTCCGGGTCGCACTCCACGTACACGTAATTGTTCTTCGTGCGCCCGATTTTCCAGAGGAAATACAGATTGATGAGTACCAGCGCGGCGTTCATGATCGCTAACGGATACGAACCGATGATCAATGCGTACACGCACGAGATCATGCTGCCCGCCATGTTCACGATCCTGAGCTTGACGACCGAAGTCATCAAGAACGAGACGAGCACCAGCGCAGAGCCGATATATCCCGCAACTTCCAACCATTCCTTAAAACCCATGATAAAACTCCTTTTTGCTCAGGGCGTCTGCTGTTCGCCCATCTTCTCCGTGAGGTCACGGAGACTCTTGTCGTGCTGCGCCTTCGTGATCGCGCCCTTTTCCAGAAACTGATCCAGAAGCGCCTTCTGTTTCAGGTACAGTTCGTGATTCTTTTCGTCGTGCGACAGGGACGACCAACCCTTGGCTTCATTGACCGGTTCCATAGCGGCTCACGCTTCTTCCGTTGCGGTCTCCACGCCGGCCACGCTCATATGTGCGAGCCGCGTCACCGCCGGGATCTCCGCATTGCTGTAGATCCGGCGCTCTTCGGACATTTTAAGATCCGAAAGATTGTCGATCATGCTTCCGGAGATCGAGCCGCCGGAAACCGGGGTGACGTTACCCTTTCCGTCATGGTAATAGGCCAGACGGATCTCACCGAAAATGTCGCCGGTCGCTTCGTCCACGGTGAAATCGGAGAACTCCACGACTTCCAGAAATTCGCCGCAGCGCAGTTCTTCCCCGGTCCTGTGCCCGCCGGAAACGCGCCAGTTCGAAACCCGGAACGAATCCTCGAGTCCAAGGTACTGCGAGAACATCCGCCCTCCGACGTACCTTTCCGGAACGGAATCCCGGATGAGCACGGCGTCCCGGATCGGAGCGCCCTCCGGATCACAGGCGACGTTATGCGGCGATCCCTTCAGAATGCGAACGGACTCCAGCGTGATTTTGTCCCCCTCGCCTTCTTCAGAAATCGGCTTTCCGAGTTCAAATGCGCTCATTCCGCGGATCACGTAAGCCGCGTCCAGGTTGATGAGAAGAAACTTGTAAAGATCCAGCGCCGCGTCCGTGGAGAACACGACGGCCATCGGCCCGTTCACGGGCGTCGGGACCGCATCCAGCCGGTCTTTTCCGAACTTCATCAGTTCTTCCACGTCGCGCCGGATCCCGTCCTTGTCCTGACTTCCGGCCTCGTACAGGCGGTACAGTTCGATCTCGTGTCCGTCTTTCTTCGCATTGACGACCACGTCCAGCTGCGAGGTCGGATAATGCTCGACGACGTCCACGCCTTCGGAATTGACGAGATGCTTCTCGACGCGGTTGACGAACACCTCGAAACTGTTCACGTACTGCATCTCATTCTCGGCAATGCCGTTCAGCGCGTTGATGACGTCGAGCGCCTCATCCCGGACCGGCCGAAGGTCGGCCTTGACCGGTTCATAGGGTTTCGGGCCGTTCAGCGTATACGGTTTGTTCTTCACGAGCGAAGCCTGATACACGAGATCCGTTACGATCTTTTTCAGACCTTCCTCCGTTTCCGTCGGGGCGACGACGGCATTGGCAATGCCGAGGCTCTTCCCCTCCGCATCAAGTTTATATACGGTCAAGGAGACCGTTTCCACGTCGACCGCACGGTTCTGATCCAGCCGGTGTCCGATGAAATAGAACTCCCAGCCGCGCGTCTTCGTCTTCACCGCTTCCCACGCGTCAGCGCCGGACGCCTTCAGTATTTCAATGTATTTTTCCATCATCCGAGCCTCCCAATGGTTTTCAGATACGGACCGCCGTCGGCCGTCTTTACGTATTCCTTATGGCCTTTACCGCAATAGCCGGAGCCGGACACTTCCCTCTCTGTTCCGACCATGGAAATGTTTCCGAGAAGATCCGGAACGTACCCGGTCATGATGATCGGGGAGACCACCTTACCGGTCAGTTTTCCGTCTTTGATCTCACGGCCGATGTTCATGATGACCTGAATGCCCCAATGCTTGGGATCCTCCATGCCGCTCTTCGGCGCCTCCAGAAGATAGCCGAACTTGATCGACTTGATCATGTCCTCGAGCGAGTCATTGCCGGCGTCGAACAAGGTGTTGGTCATTCTCGTGTAGACCTTGTGTGCGAAGTTCTGGCGCTTCCCGTTTCCGGTCGGCTGTACGCCGAGGCGGACGGCGGCCAATGCATCCGCGATCCCTGCCTTCAGAATGCCGTGGTCGATCTCGGTCACGTCCCCGGCCAGCGTGCCTTCATCGTCAAACGCATAACTGGAAACGTTTTCCGCGCACAGCGCGCCCTCATGCATCGTGACGAGGTCGGACCCGACGCGCTTGTCAATGTACTCCGCGCCGAGCGCACGGTCCTTGACGAACATGTCCATCTCCACCCCGTGGCCGAACGCCTCGTGCGCAATGATGCCGCTGATGGACGGATCGGTGATGATCTCGTATTCTCCGGGCACGATCCGCTCCGCCGAAAGCATGGCCATGGCTTTGTCGAAGGCCGGCTTCAGCTTTTCTTCCATGCAGTCAAAGAGTTCCGGTCCGCCGAGGCCCGAGAAACTCTCGCCGCCCACTTTGTTCCGTCCGTCTTTTCCGACGAAAGCGGCCACGAACCCTTCGGTGTAAACGTAACTCTGTCTGAGGAAACGGTTCTTCGTCAGGAACAGTTTGCTGACGTGCGTCGACTGCGCGATGACGAAGCAATCCAGCATATATTCGGACAGGGTCATCCCCTTGTCGGAGATCCCCGAAAGCCGGTCCACGATTTCCTGCAGGCTGCATTCTTCCGGCAGCTGCTCCGCTTCTTTCTCGACGAAGAGTTCCAGCGGTTCGTCGGGAAGGAGCCCCGTCTCATACACCGCTGCCCCGGCCTCCCGGAGCATTGCAAGTTCCGCGTCGAGGACACTCATGATCTCCTCGGCCGCCTGTTCCGGCTTTTCGGGATCGAAGCGGTCCATCGCGTACTCGCTGTACAGCTTGTCTTTGCAAACACGAACCACCGTGCCGCGCTCCGTGGCTATGGTATGATTGCTGACGCTCTTGTCGTGCTGAGAGATCCTTAAGGCCAGCCCCTTGGTGTCCGTCGACAGAACGCTGACGTAATCATACTTTTCGCCGAGGATCCCGATCAGTTTCTTCAACCCAGGGACCAATGAATCCAGATACTTAGAAAACGGTGCCTTCATCGGCATACCTCCATAAAAACTTTTCTATGACCTTTGACCGTGAATTAAAAATGCTTATAAAATCGGCCACAGGATCCACACATAAACCAGACCCCAAAGTATTCCGGTGACCACTGCACCGATAACGATCCAGGTCACGATCTTTTTGGTGTTTCTCTGACTCGTCTCCGCCGCCTTTTGCTCCCGTTCCGTATTGGTGTTGATCTGGCGGTTCATGTCGGCAATGATCCCGTTGGCCGTCGAAACAGAATAGTCCGACAGAATGATATTGCCGGGCTGCGTGACCGTCACAGGCGGTGCATAGCGAACCATCACGTCGTCCCCGTCCTGAAGCGTCACAGTAGCCTCCGCGAATCCGATCAGTGAACCGGATTGATGAGACTGGTACATTCTGATCTGATACGTTCCGGCAGGAAGATCGACATAGGAATCCACATTCAAGAGTTTCCCGACGTTCCTCCCGTTAATATCATAATACACTTCGCCGCCGTGGATTCGGACTTCCGCTTCCGCCCGGCGCAGAAAACTAAGGCGTGCTCCCATAATTACCTCCGTTTAAACGGTGCATGGATCGCAATGGCCAGCCAAAGCAGAAGGGTAACGATCGGCGATGCAAGCGTGGTGATCAAGTAAAGGACGTTCCGGTAGTAGTAGGAATCTCGGAAGATCACCGTCATGTTCGAAACGAGCGCAACCGCCGCAAGTGCACAGATGATGATGGCAAAAACCGTTTTGACCGTGTGATTGATCCCTCTGCCTTTGGTGAAATAATGGACCGCAATCAAAATCGCACCCACGATTCTGGTAATCGAAGTGACAAGAGACAGAATGTTTGCGAAGGTCCATCTTGTACTGTAACGGGCCAATGATTGAAATGTGCTTATCGCGCTTATGATCGACAGGACCGCCAACAGCATGATGCCTGCTCCGAAGAGCGGTGAAATCTTCTTGCCGCGAATGGAAATCGCCACGGTCAGCATGGCATACGCGGAAGGGGTGAGGATCAAGGAAATCCAGGTGTAAACCGGATAGTATCTAATTCCGGTCCGAGCCATTTGCCAGATATTATAAGCTAACAGAAACATCTCCAGTCCTACTGCAATGTAAAGAAGGATCCGCGCTGCTAACGGCGTGCCGAACGGTCTCGAATCGGTCTGAGTGGTTTGAGCGGGTTGTGCCTGAGGCCGGTTCACTCCTGCATACGAACCGGAGTCTGTCCCATACGAGACGGTAAACGGCTGTGACGATCCCGTCGAAGTCGTCCCGCCGGGCGCAGGTGATCCATATCCCCGAGTCGGCGGCACAGCAGCGTTGTTCGCCATTCCTTCCGCCATCCGCTTCAATTCATCGATCGGCATCTCCTTGCCCTCAAGTGCCCTCGTGGTCTGGGCATTGCCGGCGTCATCCACGCGCATGTATACCGTCTTCACGTCTTTGCCCTGATGCTTTTTGATCAAATAGTTTACGCCGCCGGCAGTGGTCAAGAGCGCTGCCGCCGTGGATTTCGTCATTCCTGAAAAATCCATCGCCGTCGCGGAAAGGACACCGCCGCAATCCTTGCAGCGGAACTGGACCCGGGTGGCGGTCAACTCAATTTTGTCTCTTAGCGTCCAATACGGATCTTTACTGCCGCACAACGGACAAACCGGAAAGTTCGCATTGATAAAGTTTTGCGGAACGCTCCCTGCAAACCCGTCACATCTTCTGAATCCCTCTGCACTGGCCATATTACTCCTCCTCATAAAAGTGTACATTGTGTTCGAAACTCTCGTTTCCACGAATTCAACATATTATTATACCTTATTTTCTATCTCTATACAAGAAAAAACGCGATCTGCCGCTGCCGGATCCCCGAATTCGCAAAAAAACGGTAACACTTTCGCGCGGATTACGAGTATAATGGTGAAGAAAGATTCAGGAGGTATCCGGAATGAACCTGTCAAAACGCTGTAAACTCATTGGCCTGCTCGTTATCGCGGCAGTGCTTCTTACTTCGCTCTCCGCCTGCACGGACGTTCTGCCGTCTTCCGGGACTTCCGGCGGGGAGGATCCCACCGGGACTGCCGTACTCTGGGCGGAAAATATGAACGCAAACAAGACGGTCAGCGTCCGGCATCAGATGCTGTCCGATTCCTTCGACGAACGGTTTCTGACCTTTCTGTCTGAGCATACGACGGGCAATTACATGGCCTCGCCGCTTTCGTTCCGCTATGCGCTCGGACTTCTTCTTGCAGGAGCCGCCGGCGAAACGAAGACGGAACTTCTGAACGCATTCGGCGTCACCTCAGAAGAGGAGTGGACGCGGTATTGCCTGGATTTCAACGGGTTCGTCGAACGGTATGCCTCCCAGCTGGAGGATGAAATAACTGAATTCCGGAGTCAGGTCGAACGCGGCTGGATCCCGAAAGGCAGCCCGGAACCGTTCCGCGCGCTCCGCGTCGCGAACTCGGTTTGGAAGGCCGAACGGATCACCCAGGAATTCACGGACGCCTACCGCGACTCCATTGGAAAGAATTATGCGGCGGAATACCGCTCGTTTACTGCGGAAAACGTCGTGGAAAAGGTCAATGAATGGGTGGACGTCAAGACGGAACACATGATCGAGCGGCTCCTCCCGGACGATTATCCCACCGAGCAGCTGGCCCTGATCCTGATGAACGCCCTCTATTTCAAGGACGCCTGGCAGAGCGAGTTCTCCAAAGCATTGACGGAAACCGGGGAGTTTCATGCGTACGACGGCAGCACAACCGAAAAGGAGTTCATGAGCCAAACGGAGAATTTCTCTTACTATGAGGATGGGGAGACGCAGCTGGTGATCCTTCCGATGAAAGGCGGGGTCTACATGGCCTTCGCGCTCGGCTCCACGGACGGTCTCGCCGGAAAGATCTCAAGCGCCGGTTCGGAAAAAGTCGCCGTCAAGATCCCGAAGATGGACCTCGAGACGGATTTCTCTGCCGGCGAATTGGTGGATTTCCTGAAAGAATGCGGCGTCAGTCTGGCGTTCGACAAGGATCTGGCGGATTTTTCGGCAATGATCGATTATCAGGTCTTTGTAAAGGACATCATCCAGAAAACGCGCATCAAGCTGGACGAGGAAGGCGTCGAAGCCGCAGCAGTCACGGCGATCATGGTGAACGACACCGCCATGCCGGCTCCGACAGAACCGAAGATCTTTACCGCAGACCGGCCTTTCTCCTTCTACATCTACACGACCTGCAACGATACCACGGCGATCCTGTTCGCCGGAGAAATCGCGGAGTAAGGTCACTCATTTCGTAAATACACCCGTTTTCCTGCCAGGAAGCATTCCGTCACGCGGACCGTGTGGAGTTCTTCCGGCGGGGTCAGGAACGGATCGCGCTCAAGGACGGTGAAATCCGCCGCATACCCGGGCGCGATCCGTCCTTTTGATTTCTCCTCGAAACTTGCCTCCGCGCCCCGGATCGTATAACTGTCGAGCGCCTCCCGGACGGTAAACGCTTCCGACGGAAGATACGGCCCCGTCCCGTCCAGGGACGTCCGGGTCACGGCGCATTCCAAGCCCCTCATCACGTCCGGCAGTTCGACCGGACAATCCGACCCGTTCGAGACCGAAACGCCGAGATCCATGAGCGTTTTCCATGCATAACTCGTCTTCGCGCGTTCCGGCCCGACCCGCTTTTCCACGATATGATTGTCGTAATCAAGAAACACCGACTGCGCGTAAACGTGCATTCCGAGGTCCCGGATCCGTTTCAACTGTTCCGGCCGAGTGATCTGGCAATGCACGATCCCGTGCCGGTGATCGGGTCTCGGATCGGCCTGCAAGGCTTTTTCCACGGCATCGAGCACCTGATCGAGACACGCATCTCCGATCGCATGCACCGCGATCTGCATGCCGCTCTGATGCGCAAAGGTGATGAGTTCATTGAGCTTCGGTTCGTCCAGCAGCGAAAGGCCGCGCGTTTCCGGAGCATCCTGATAAGGCCGGGACAAATAGGCGGTCCGGCTGCCGAGCGAGCCGTCGCCCAGGATCTTGACCGGACCGATCCGGAACCGGCCGCTGCCCGTTCCGGTCACATTACCGGCCTGCACGAAACGTTTCAGTTCATCGATCCCGGCAAAATTGGCCTGTTCATAGACGCGGACCGTCAGTTCGCCGCTTTCCTCCAGTTCCCGGAACGCTTCATTGACGGTTTCAAAAGGAAGTCCCCGGAATGCGCCGTAGTCGTCGGACTGGACGCTCGTAATGCCGTATCCGTTCAACTCCCGGACGGCCGCACGGATCATGTCCTTCACGGTCTCCTTGTCCGGCAACGGAATGAACGGGTCCATAAGGTCGATCGCGTTGTCGTAAAGCCTTCCGTCCGGCTCCCCGTTTTCCCTGCCGATCCGCCCGCCTTCCGGATCCGGCGTATTTTTATCAATGCCTGCGCGGGACAATGCTGCGGAATTCGCCACGGCCGAATGACCGCACGCCCTCGTGATCAAGATCGGTACAGTGGCCGAAACCCCGTCGAGGTCATGGCGGTCCGGCATCCGCGAAACGTCCGAAAAATAGTCCTGATTCCAGCCGCGCCCGAGGATCCATTGCCCTTCTTTGACCGGATGCGACAAGGTATATTCCCGAAGATATTCCAGCATCTTAGCGAGGCTCTTCGTATGGTCGGAGAGTCCGGCCATGGAAAGCGAGCGGCCGTAATTTAAGAGATGCATGTGGGAGTCATTGAACCCGGGGCAGACGAACCGCCCGCAAAGATCCGTGCGTTCCGTCTCCGGACCGGCGAGCGAAAGGATCGCTTCGTTCGAACCGACCGCACGGATCACGCCGTCTTCAACCAGAAACGCCTGTGCGCAGACGTTCTCTCCCGTATCAATAGTCCCGTTATAAAATATTCCCTGCATTTTCTCTTCGATCTTTCCGTTATTTCCACATCCAGACGATCAAGTCGTCGGAACGCGTCATTCCGATCTTTTCCTGAAGCTTCAATGAGTTCAGATTGCTTTTTTCCACCTGACCGAACGGGACCCAGCCCCGTTCCATTGTCATGGCAATGAACGCCTTCTGCAGCGCGGTTCCGTACCCTCTCCGCCGGTATTCGGAAAAGACGTACAAAAGGCCCATACTCCCTTCCAGATGTTCCCCGATGAACCCGACCAACTGCCCCCGGTCGTATCCCAGGAGGATCGACTTTCTCCGGACGACTTCGGCAAGTTCCGCCGGACTGAGCATTTGATAATGCTCCAAAAGCATCGGAAGATCGCTTTCCTCAGCGATCCGGGTGGAAAGTCCGTCGCTGATTTCCGGTTTTTTCCCG
>JAEEIV010000032.1 GCA_016281555.1 Lachnospiraceae bacterium
CTGGAAAAGAGGATAATCATGAAAAATTACACCATCACCGTGAACGGAACCGTTTATCAGGTAACCGTGGAAGAAACGTCTGAGACCGCGCCGGTTGCGGCGCCCGTTTCCGCACCGGTTCCGAAGCCCGTTCAGCAGGAAGCGCCGAAGAGCGCGCCTTCGGGCCGCGTCCGTGTCGTTGCGCCGATGCCCGGGAAGATCCTTTCCGTCCGGGCAAAGTCCGGAGACGCGGTGAAAAAAGGACAGGTGCTTCTCATTCTGGAAGCCATGAAGATGGAAAATGAGATCGTGGCGCCGGAAGACGGCACGGTAGGAGACGTTCCGGTGCGTGAAGGCGCATCCGTGGAAGCGGGCAATGTGCTCATGACGCTGAACTGACGGAGACGACCGTGGAATACTTTCTGACAACGCTGGACAATTTACTGCACCAGACCGCGTTCTTTCATCTGACGTGGGGCAATTATCTTCTGATCGCCGTCGCGTTGGTGCTCCTGTTCCTTGCGATCGCAAAGAACTTCGAACCGCTGCTTCTCGTGCCGATCTCGTTCGGGATGCTGCTCGTCAACATGTAACCGGACATCATGGCGCCGCCGGCGGACGGTCATGCGGGCGGACTTCTGTATTACTTTTATCTGCTGGATGAATGGAGCATCCTGCCGTCTCTCATTTTCATGGGCGTCGGCGCGATGACCGACTTCGCGCCGCTCATCGCGAATCCCATGAGCTTTTTACTCGGCGCGGCAGCCCAGTTCGGCATTTACGCTGCTTATTTCCTCGCCATTCTGTTAGGCTTTAACGACAAGGCGGCAGCGGCGATCTCGATCATCGGCGGCGCGGACGGACCGACTTCCATCTTCCTCTGCTCGAAACTCGGGCAGACGGACTACATGGGACCGATCGCGGTGGCGGCGTATTCCTATATGTCGCTGGTTCCCATCATTCAGCCGCCGATCATGAAGCTTCTGACGACAAAGAAGGAGCGTTCGATCAGGATGAATCAGCTCCGCCCGGTCTCAAAACTGGAGCGGATCCTGTTCCCGATCATCGTGACCATCGTGGTCGTCATGATCCTGCCTTCCACGGCCCCGCTCGTCGGCATGCTGATGCTCGGAAATCTGTTCCGGGAATGCGGCGTGACGAGACAGCTTTCGGAGACGGCGTCGAACGCGCTCATGTACATCGTGGTCATCATCCTCGGAACTTCGGTCGGCGCAACGACGAGCGCGGAAGCGTTCCTCAGGTTCGACACGCTGAAGATCGTCGGCCTCGGCCTCGTGGCCTTCGCCTTCGGTACCGCAGCTGGCGTTCTGTTCGGAAAACTGATGTGCAAACTGACGAAGGGCAAGGTGAATCCGCTCATCGGAAGCGCGGGCGTTTCCGCGGTGCCGATGGCTGCCCGTGTTTCCCAGAAGGTCGGCTCGGAAGCCGATCCCTCGAATTTCCTGCTGATGCACGCCATGGGACCGAACGTCGCGGGCGTCATCGGAACGGCGGTGGCCGCCGGCGCCTTCATGGCGATCTTCGGCGTTTGACGATGGAGAGATAAGACAATGGAAGAGAACAAAAGACCGGTAAAAATCGTGGAAACGGTACTGCGCGACGCTCATCAGTCGCTCATTGCCACGCGGATGACGACGGAAGAAATGCTGCCCATCGTTCCGATCATGGACGAGGTTGGGTATCATGCCGTGGAATGCTGGGGCGGCGCGACCTTTGACGCCTGCCTGCGCTTCCTGAAGGAGGATCCGTGGGAGCGCTTGCGCAAACTCCGCGCGGGATTCAAAAAAACCAAGCTTCAGATGCTGTTCCGCGGTCAGAATATACTCGGATACAATCATTATGCCGACGACGTCGTCGAGTATTTCGTGCAGAAATCGATCGCGAACGGCATCGACATCATCCGGATCTTCGACTGCTTCAATGACCTCAGAAATCTGGAGACTGCGGTGAATGCGGCGAAAAAGGAGCAGGGTGAGGCGCAGATCGCATTGTCCTATACGCTCGGCGACGCCTACACGCTGGATTATTGGAAGGAGACTGCCCGGCGGATCGAAGAGATGGGAGCGGATTCGCTCTGCATCAAGGACATGGCGGGACTGCTGACTCCGTACGAAGGATCGAAACTCGTCAGTGCGATCCGCGAAGGGACGAAGCTGCCGATCGACATCCACACGCATTACACGTCCGGCGTCGCGTCCATGACGTACATGAAGTGCATCGAGGCGGGCGCGGACATCATCGATACGGCGATCTCGCCGCTTTCTATGGGCACGAGCCAGCCTGCGACGGAAGTGCTCGTGAAGACCTTCGAAGGAACGCCCTACGATACGGGACTGGATCTGAACAAACTCTCCGAGATCGCGGACTATTTCCGTCCGCTCCGGGAAAAATACATTGCCTCCGGCCGCCTGAACACGAAAGTGCTCGGTGTGGACATCAAGACGTTATTGTATCAGGTGCCGGGCGGCATGCTTTCGAACCTCGTGTCGCAGTTGAAGGAAGCGCACGCGGAAGATAAGTATTACGACGTATTGCGCGAGATCCCGAACGTCCGGAAGGACCTCGGAGAACCTCCGCTCGTCACCCCGTCTTCGCAGATCGTCGGCACGCAGGCTGTATTGAACGTGCTGCAGGGCGAGCGGTATAAAATGATCACGAAAGAAACGAAGAAGGTGCTTCGCGGCGAATTCGGAAAGACGATCAAGCCGTTCAACCCCGAGGTCCAGAAAAAGGCCATCGGAGACGAGGAGCCGATCACCTGCCGGCCGGCGGACCTTTTAAAGCCGCAGTTAGACGGATTCCGCGAGGAGATCCGGGACTATATGAGGCAGGACGAGGACGTTCTGTCGTATGCCCTGTTCCCGCAGGTCGCGATGGAATTCTTTAAGTACCGCGACGCGCAGGAGAGCGGCGTGGATGAAAACAAGGCCGATAAGGCGACGAAGAGTTATCCGGTATAAAGAAAGATTGGCAAGGAGCCGACTGACATGATCCAGCCCGAAAAAGTCTATCTCATGACGAAAGCCGCCGCTTTTGAGAAGCGGGAGGCTCACCGCGCGCTGAAGATCGTGAATTACCGCCGGAAAGACTACGTGCTTTCCCGCATGCTGCTCGTGCTCCTGTCGGTGACGATCGCCTATGCGATCCTGGTCGCGACGGTGATTTTCCTCGTCATCATGGCCAACGAATCCCTGGTCTTAAGCGTGACCGAAATGGTGTTCATCATTCTCGGCATTCTGGCCGGATACGTGGTCGTGCTCCTGTTTTACTACGTGGTGAGCCACAAGTTTTACGGCGAACGGCACGTGAAGGCGAGACGGGACGTAAAGAAGTATCTCGCGGTGCTGAAGGCGCTGGACAGTTATAACGAGGAGCGGGCCTGACGGAGCCCGGAAAAAAGGTCGGTATCATGAAAAACCTGCTGAAGTTGAAGGAACTCATCAAATCGTTCTACGAGAAGTACGACAAGTACGTGCTCGGTTTCATACGCTTTGCCACGGGCCTCGTCGTCTATCTGACGCTCTTTTACAATACCGGATACAACGCGGCGTTCTCGAATCCGTTCGTGGCCGTCGGCCTGGCTGTGATCTCCGCGTTTCTCCCGTCGTACATGATCACGGTGTTCGGCGCGTTCATTCTCATCGTGCAGTTCTTAAGCGTTGCCATCGAGATCGCGGTCATAGCGCTCGTCATCTTCATCCTGATGCTGCTGCTGTACTTCGTCTTCAAGGCGGACAAGAGCTGGATCCTCATGTTCACGACGGTCATCTGTCTGTTCGGATTCACTCCCGCGGTACTGCCGGTCGCGCTTCTCGTTTCGCCGGTCGAGACCATCGTCGTGGCTTTCGGCGTCATCGTCTACGGCCTCGTGGCAGTGGTGCGGAAAGACGTTTCGGTGCTGACGAGCGGCAGCAATCTTTCGCTCGGCGGCAGAGTGAACCTGCTTCTCACGGACCTGCTGTCCAATGAGTACTTCATCCTGCTTCTTGTGACGCTGGCCGCTTCGGTATTGCTCGTATCGGCAGTGCGGCGGTCGAAGATCAATCACGCCTCGCTCGTCGCGATCGTTTTCGGGAACCTCCTGTTCCTCATTTCGTTCCTGCTCGGGAATTATTTTCTGGACATTTCGCTCGACGTTGCGGGTTTCATCGTCGGCTTCGTACTGAACATTCTGTTTACCTTCTTGCTCGTCGCGCTGGTGCTCGGCATGGATTACAAGCGGACGGAAGAGGTTCAGTTTGAAGACGACGACTATTATTACTTTGTGAAGGCCATTCCGAAAGTGGCCATTTCCTTGACGAAAAAGCGCATGGAGAACATCACCTCCGGTACGAAGGAGAAAGACGCTTCAGGGGACATTGACGTAAAACAGGTATTCGTCCGTCGGGACGAAGAGTAAAGGGAAGGGATAAGTCATGTTGGATCAGCTTTTCGGGTTTAACCACACACTGACCATCGGATCGTTCAGCATCACGTTTTCCGTCAGCGGGATCATTGAGATCCTGATTTTCGCCGTGCTCATCTATTACGTGATCGTATGGATCAAGCGCACGAAGGCATGGAATCTTCTGAAAGGCGTGATCGTTCTGGCGGTGGTCTACGCCGCGGCCGCGCTTCTCGGACTGAACAATCTGACGTTCATTTTCCGCGCCTTGTTCTCTTCGTTGATCCTGGCCATCATCATCATCTTCCAACCGGAGATCCGCAGAGGTCTCGAGCAGATCGGCGAACGGAACATCATTCAGAAACTGATTCCGACGAGCGACAATGCGAACCCGGGACTCAGTGCCGATTCCATCGAAGCCATCGTTTCGGCGCTTTCCATGCTCGGGAAGAACAAGGTCGGCGCGCTCATCGTGGTGGAGCAGAAGATCGACTTAAGGGAGTTCGTGAACACGGGCATCACGCTGGATGCGAAGATCTCCGCGGCGCTGCTCGAGCAGATCTTTGAACACAATACGCCGCTTCATGACGGCGCGGTCGTGATCCGGAAAAACCGGATCGTATCCGCGACCTGCTACCTGCCGCTGTCGCAGAACATGTCGATCAGCAAGGAACTCGGAACGCGTCACCGCGCGGGACTCGGCATTTCCGAGGTTTCGGACTGCATCACGCTCATTGCCTCGGAAGAGACGGGCGGACTCAGCATTGCCGAACACGGCGAGCTGCGCCGGAACGTCTCGCTCGAAGAGATCCGCTCCGTGCTGGCGGGAACCAGAATGGAGGGGCAGGGCAAGACGTCAAGGAATCCGGTAAAACGTTGGATCAGGAGGCGGAAGCATGAAAGCTAAGATCAAGTCCTTCTTTACCAAAAACATTCCGCTGAAGGTCATCTCGCTGATCCTCGGTCTCGCCGTCTGGGCGATCCTCGCGAACTCGCAGGATCCGACGATCACGAGGACCGTGAACGTGCCGATCACCTACGTGAACGCGGATCTGCTCGAAAAGAACGAGAACCGCCTCATGCTTTCGGGACCGGATACGGTGCCGATCAACGTCAGCGTCCGGACCAGCATGCAGAACCGGGCCACGGCTTCGCTTTTCAAGTGCACGGCGGACTTGACCGACCATAACGGCGGCGATCTTTCGAACCAGCGCGTGCACGTGAACGTGAGCCAGGTGGGCGGAACGAACATCGTTCTCGACTGGAACTATTCGCGGAACGATCCGAACATCACGGTCGTCATGGATGAGATCGTGACGAAGAACTACCCGGTGGAACTTCTTCCGACGGATAACCTGACGGAAGGCCTCGTGCTCGGAGGATCGGTGACGTTCAACCCCGCGACGGCAACGGTCCGCGGACCTTTGTCGAAGTTCTCGAACATCACGGCGGTGAAGGCGAAGGTTTCGCTGAGCGAGTTCACCGAAGGTACGGGCGGCACGTTCACGGAAACCGTGAAACTTGCGATGTACGACGGCAATGACCGCGTCATCGAAGACAAGACGCTGACGCTGACGCCTGACGAATCGGTCATGACCGCCATCGTGTCCCGCGTGCAGACGGCCATGGTGAAACTGGCCGGAACGACGGGAACCGTTGCGCCTGGATACCGCTACGTGAATTATACGCTCTCTCCGGAACGGATCTCCGTATACGGATTGAAGAGCGTCGTCGCGGATCTTTCCGAGATCACGATCCCGGAGAGCGCGGTCGACATCACTGGCATCACGGAAGACCGCGAATACACGCTGAATATCATTGATTATCTCCCGGACGGCGTCCGGCTGCTGGACGGGACCGGATACGAGATCAAGGTCATGGTCCACGTGGAACCGCTCGTCACGGAGGAAGTGCCGATCGACGTGAACGACATTGCCAGGGAAGGTGAGAACGAGGATTATCTTTACGAGTATGAGGCGGAAGAGCTCTACCTGAAGGTGACCGGCCTCGAAGAAGACGTCAAGGTCTTTAAGATCTCCGATGTGTTCCCCACGGTCGACGTATCGGAACTCGAGCCCGGAACGTATGACGTTAAGATCACGGTGACCGGGAAGAAGGGTTATACGTTTGACAATGCCGATTCGCTCTTCATCCGCGTGACCGTCACGGATCCTGCGGCGGAAAGCACGGAGGAAGAGGAAAGCGGAAGCGAAGAAACGGAAGAAGTCCCGACGTCGCCGCAGATGACGGAGGAGGAGCCGTGACGAAGGACGGAGAAAAAACGCCTTCGGTGGATGCGGTCATCCCGGTATACCGGCCCGGAAAGGAGTTTCCTGAACTTCTCAGAATGCTGAAAGCCCAGGAGCATCCCGTCCGGAAGATCATCCTGATGGTGACGCTTTCCGAAGGCGAAGCGCTTCCGGACACCGTTGACCGGGAAGGCACGGAGATCCATGAACTGCAGCCCGAAGCGTTCGATCACGGCGGCACGAGAAACTTAGGCGCCTCCTTTTCCGATGCGGATTATCTGCTGTTTCTGACACAGGACGCCAAGCCGGAAGACGGGAAACTCGTTTCGGAACTGCTCTCGGCGTTTTCCGGCGAAAAGACGGGCGCAGCCTACGCGCGGCAGATCGCCAGGGAGGACGCGGGCATTGCGGAGAAACTGACGCGGTCGTTCAATTATCCCGAAACCGCCAGGGTGCAGGACCTGTCGACGGCGGAGCGCTACGGCGTGAAGAATTATTTCCTGTCGAACGTCGCGGCCATGTATGACCGGAAACTTTTTGTCCGTCTCGGCGGATTCATTGACCGGACCGCGTTCAACGAGGACATGATCTATGCCCACAAGCTGATCTCGGCCGGATATCAGGTGCGTTACGTGCCGTCGGCAGTGGTCCGTCATTCGCATCAGTACACGGGAAAGGAAGAGTTCCGCCGGAATTTCGACCTCGGCGTTTCCCAGGCGGATCACCCGGAGATCTTCGAAGCCGTTTCCTCTGAAAAGGAAGGCGTTTCGATGGTGAAGACCGTCATCCGGGAATTGTTCCGGGCGGGAAAAGGGCATCTTACCGTTCCGTTCCTTTACCGGACGGGAATGAAGTATCTCGGGTACCGGAAAGGAAAAAAATACAAGAAGCTGCCGGAGAAAAAAGTGCGGAAATATTCGCTGAACAAGTATTATTGGGAGAAGTATTATGGGACAGATCAAAGTGACGCGCTGTGAGATCGAAGGACTCATGGTCATCGAGCCGAAAGTCCACCGGGACGAACGCGGCTATTTCGTCGAGACCTACAATGAGCGGGATCTGGAGGAAGAAGGATTTTTCAAGAAATTCGTACAGGACAACCAGTCCATGTCCTCCGGCGGCGTGCTCCGGGGTCTGCATTATCAGAAGCAGTTCCCCCAGGGAAAACTGGTCCGCGTCCTGTTCGGTAAAGTCTTCGACGTGGCCGTGGACATCCGTCCGGGATCCGAAACGTACGGAAAATGGTTCGGCGTCGAGCTCTCGGAAGAGAACATGAAGCAGTTCTATATTCCCGAAGGATTCGCCCACGGGTTCTACGTCATGAGCGAGAAGGCCGTTTTCGCGTATAAATGCACCGATTTTTACCATCCGAACGATGAGGGCGGTATTTTATACTCGGATCCGGACATCGGCATTAAGTGGCCTTTTAACGAAGGAGACGAGGTGATCCTTTCCGAGAAGGACAAACTCTGGCCCGGTCTTTACGGGAAGAAATGAGGCGAAGAGAGAACGGTCATTGCCATGACGGACATTAATTTCAAAAAAATCATCCGCATCGGACTCATCGTTTATTTCGCTGCGATCGCGCTCTTCACGGTCGGGACCTTAAGCCGGCTGAAGGACGGGAGCGTTTTCGGTCTGCCGAAATTCCTCGTCTACGGCGCGGTCGTGCTCGTGCTTACGGTCTGCGTGCTTCTTTACGTACTGCATCTTCAGAAGCGGCTGAAGTCCGGAAAGGACGCCTTCGGGCTCCGGGTGCTCCGGACGATCCACAAGTACCGCTTCCTGATCGAGCAGCTCGTGACGCGCGATTTCAAGATCAAGTACAAGCGTTCCGTGCTCGGCGTGTTCTGGAGTTTCTTAAATCCGCTTCTTATGATGATCGTCCAGTACGTGGTGTTCAGTTATCTTCTGAATTTCCGCGGCACGGTCGAGCATTATGCATTATACCTGCTTTGCGGTATCGTGATCTGGAACGGGTTCAACGACTGTTCGACGCAGTCGATGCGTTCGATCATCGGCAATGCCCACCTCATCACGAAAGTGTACGTGCCGAAATACATCTATCCCGTGACGAAGGTGCTGTCGGCCTCGATCAACGTCCTGCTTTCCATGGTGCCGCTTCTGCTCGTCACCGTGATCTACGGACTCATTGCGACGCCGAAACTGTATCTGTCGTTCGCGGTGCTGCTTCTGCCGCTGGCGCTCCTTCTGCTCCTCGTGTTCTGCATCGGCATCGGATTCATTCTTTCGAGTCTCATGGTCTTTTTCCATGACATCGAGTTTCTCTGGACCGTGTTCTCCACGATCTGGATGTATGCGACGCCGATCATCTACTCGCTGGAGATGTTTGAATCCCGGGCGCCGTGGCTCATCACCGTGATGCAGTTCAATCCGATGTATCATTACATCAATTTCGTGCGGTCCATCGTACTGTACCGCACGGCGCCGACGTTCCTCGAGATGGGCATTACGGCACTCATTTCGTTCGGCACGTTCGCGGTCGGGCTCCTGATTTTTAAGAAATGTCAGGATAAATTCGTTTTGTACCTGTAAGGAGATGAGGAGAAGAAAATGAACGAAGAAAGAAAACTCATGATCTCCGTACAGGACGTGACCATGACGTTCAGGAGAGAGGAAGACCGCTCCGGTTCGCTCAAGGAGACCGTAACCAAACTGCTTTCGAGAAAACTGAAATTCAGCACGTTCACGGCGCTTCACGACGTGAGCTTTGACGTATACAACGGCGACGTGCTCGGCATCATCGGGCGGAACGGCGCCGGAAAGAGCACGATCCTGAAAATCATTTCCGGGATCATGAAGCCGACGAAGGGCAATATCATCCGGAACGGGAACATCGTGCCCATGCTGGAACTCGGCTCCGGCTTCGATTTCGACTTAAGCGGCCGGGAGAACATTTTCTTAAACGGCGCGATCCTGGGCTACGAGAAGCCGTATCTTTTCTCGAAATATGAAGAGATCGTCGATTTCTCGGAACTGCGCGATTTCATCGACGTGCCGCTCCGGAATTATTCCTCGGGCATGATCATGCGTCTCGCGTTTTCGATCGCGGCGGTCGTGGAACCCGAGATCCTCATCGTGGACGAGATCCTGGCGGTCGGCGACGAGAATTTCCAGAAGAAGAGCCGGGCGCGGATGATGGAACTCATGGGCGGCGGCACCACGGTGCTGTTCGTTTCCCACGATATGAACCAGATCCGCGAGATGTGCAACCGCGTGATCTGGCTGGACGGCGGAACGATCCGCATGCAGGGCGAAACGAAGGAAGTCTGCGACGCATACAGGATCTAGGGCATGAAGAACGTAACGGTCGTTATCCCGAACTGGAACGGGATGCAGTATTTGAAAACCTGTCTGGATTCCTTAAGGAAGCAGGATACGGATGATTTCGAGACGCTCGTCGTGGACAATCATTCCGAAGACGGTTCCGTGGAATTCATCCGGGCGAATTATCCGGAAGTCCGCCTCATCGTTCATGAGGAAAACCTCGGATTCACCGGCGGCGTCAATGCAGGCATTGAAGCATCGGAGAGTCCGTTCGTCCTGCTGCTCAATAACGACACGGAGTGCGATCCGTGCTTCGTCCGCGCTTTGTTCACGGCCGTTTCGAAAGACCCGCGGATCTTTTCCGTTTCTTCCCGGATGATCCGTTTCCGGGAACGGGATTTGTTAGATGATGCCGGCGATCTGTTCACGGTGCTCGGTTATCAGGCGCAGCGCGGGACCGGACAGTCCGTCCGGGATCCGAAGTATCTGAAGCCGAAAACGGTTTTCTCTTCCTGCGCGGGCGCGGCGATCTACCGGAAGTCCGTCTTTGAGGAAATGGGCGCGTTTGATCCGGATCATTTCGCGTATCTCGAGGACGTGGACGTCGGCTACCGGGCCATGATCTACGGCTACCGGAACGTTTACGAGCCTTCGGCCGTGGTCTACCACGTCGGAAGCGGTGCTTCGGGCGCGGTCCAGTACAGCGAATTCAAGGTACGCCTTTCCGCAAGGAACAGCCGGTATCTGCTCTACAAGAACATGCCGGGCTTTTTCCGGGGGCTGAACGCATTGCCGCTCGCGCTCGGACGGTTCGTAAAGCGGCGCTTCTTCCGGAAACTCGGGTTCGAAGATGCCTACAGGGCGGGAGAGCTTGAAGCGAAGGAAAACCGGAATAATCTGAAGATCGTGCCGCTCACTTTCCGGAGGTTTTTCAGACACTTCGGGATCGAAGGCCGGGAGATCGCCTACACCTTCACGTACGTTTTCGAATATCTGAAGAGACGGAAACTGAAAAAGGGCACGGCGGACGGGACTTGATAGATTCCGGAAAAAGCGGTATAATCCTTTCCGTTTGTTCGGAAATGGAAGAGAAATATTTGTAAGAGACGACAGGGTACGGAAGATGAACACGGGAGAGATCTTATTATCCATACTGTACACGGCGCTTCCCGTAGCGGGCGCATTGGCGCTCCTTCTGATCTGGGCCGCCGTACGGCACAAGGCTTGGGCGAAGGAACGGGCGGAAAAGGAAGCGGAAAAGGCCGCAAAGAAAGAAGCCGAAGAGCAGGCTTTACGGCAGCAGGAAGCGTAACGGAGGCAGTTTGCCATGATCAAGGATAACCAGCACAAATTTAACAGACTGAGGGCCTTTCTGGACCTTCTGGTGCTGGTGCTCGCCTATTTTCTGACGTTCTGGCTTTTCTTCTACGTCTTTCCGTCGGACAGCGTTTTCGGCGGTTCTTTCAGCCCGAACGTGACGGCGCACGATTACCGGCTCGCGGTGCTTTACATCGCGCCGCTGCATCTTGTTATGTACATCCTGTTCCGTCTGTACCGTCCGATGAGGGTGACGGGACGGCGGATCGAGGCGCTGAAGATCTTCATTGCCAATCTGCTCAGCATCATGATCGTCGTCGTGGTGTTCTGGCTGTTCGTCCGGGAGTATTCGACTCACTTCTCTCGTATGTTCCTGTTCGAGTTCGGTGCGGTGAATACCTTCCTCATCGTGCTGGCACGGAACCTCGTCCGCCTTGCGGTCGTGAAACTCCGGAAAAAGGGCTTCAATTCGAAGAAGATCCTGGTCGTCGGCTATTCCGACGGCTGCATGGGCTTTTTGAAGCGCGTGAAGGAAAACGCGCGCTGGGGATATAAGGTGGTCGGCGTTCTGGACGACCGGGCGGAAATCGGAACGGAGTATTTCGGCTTCCCCGTCATCGGCAGGATCTCCGACCTCAAGGCGGTGCTGGAGAAGAACGAGGTCGAGGAAGTATTCGTCACGTTAAAACTGCGGGACTACACGAAACTGGAAGAAGTGGTGCAGGCGTGCGAAAAAGCAGGCGTCATGACGAAGTTCGTGCCGGATTACGGAAACCTGATGTCGAACCGGCCGTATACCGAGGATCTTCTCGGTCTTCCCGTCATTTACGTCCGGCAGGTGCCGCTGAACGATATGGTCAATGCGTTCATCAAACGCGCCATGGACGTCTTCGGTTCCCTCTTTGCATTGGCGCTGTTCGCACCGGTCATGCTCGTCGTGGCATTGCTCATCAAACTGACGTCGAAAGGCCCCGTGATCTTCAAACAGGAGCGCGTCGGTCTCCATAATAAGAACTTCATGATGTACAAGTTCCGTTCCATGGTGGTGCAGAGCGAAGAGGACGAGAAGAAGGAATGGACGACGAAGAACGATTCCCGGGTGACGGGGATCGGAAAGTTCATCCGGAAGACGAGCATCGACGAACTGCCGCAGCTCTTCAACGTGCTGTCCGGAAAGATGAGCCTCATCGGGCCGAGACCGGAACGGCCGCAGTTCGTGGAAAAGTTTAAGGAAGAGATCCCGCGCTACATGGTGAAGCATCAGGTGCGGCCGGGACTCACCGGCTGGGCGCAGGTCAACGGTCTTCGGGGAGATACCTCGATCGAAGAGCGGATCCGCTGCGACATCTATTATATCGAAAACTGGTCCCTTGGTTTGGATCTCAAGATCCTGTTCCTGACGTTTTTCAAGGGATTCGTGAATAAAAACGCGTATTGACGGGAGAAACGTTCATGGCAGAAATGAAAGCGAAAAAAATCGATGAATCCGCCGTCAAGCGGAGACGAAGGATCGTGCTCGTCGTGCTGGCGGAAGTGATCCTTTGCCTTTCGCTCGGCATCGTCGCTTACGGGGCATTCGTGCTTCAATCCTATAAGACCGAGGAACTGGATGACAATTTCTTCGTGGAAACGGGCGTGCAGACCAGGATCGAAACGCGCGTCGTAACGGACGCGGCCGGAAAGACATACGTGCAGCCCACCGAGATCCCGATCATGTCCAACATGGCGGGATACCGGAACATCCTCGTGCTCGGCGTGGACGAGCAGGGGTACAACACCGACGTCATCATCATCGTCAGCATTAACAACGACACCGGCGAGATCCGCATGGTTTCGGTGCTCCGCGACACGCTCATGAAGTTCGAGGAAGGATCGAAACCGACGGCATACGGCAAGGCGAACGCGCAGTACTCCAGCAGCATTTCCGACGCGGTCTCCATGTTCAACCGGAACTTCGGTCTGAACATCCGGGAATACGTGGTCATGAACTGGTTCGGCGTCGCCACCTGCGTGAACCAGCTCGGCGGCATCGAACTGGAATTGCCGAACAATAAACTCTTCATCAGTGAGTTCAATGGCTATCTGACGGCCGTCAATGAAAACACGGGACTGTTCGCGCCGCAGATCTGGGAGCCGGGCGTTCATACCATGTACGGCACGCACGTGGTCGCCTACTGCCGGATCCGTCACGTCGGCGCAGACTGGGGACGGGCGGAGAATCAGCGGACCGCGATCACGAAAATGCTGGAAAAAGCAAAACTTTACGCAAAGAGCGGCGATTTCGGAACGTTGATCCGGGTGGCTCAGACCGGGCTCGGAAACGTGACGACGAACATGAAGCTTCCGGACATCCTGTATCTCGCCATGAACATCACGAAATACTCCGTGACCGAAACGAAGCAGTTCCCGGAGAATCTGGCGACCTCCGGCGTCGGAAACGTCGCGTCGAAATACAATTGCCCGGACGTGCTCATGGCGTCGAATTTCGCGGATGAAGTCAAGAAGATGCACGCGTTCCTCTTCAACGAGACCGATTACGTGCCGAGTTCCTTCATTCAGTCGATCTCGGACCAGATGGCGAGAGACCGCGCCGGAAACTAAAAAAGACTTATCTTTTTCAACGATTCGTCACATTTTTTTCACAATCGATGAGTATAATGGCCCTGTCAAAATCCGAAAAGGACATTGAAAGGGCCTTTTCATTATCGTGAAAGGCGGCATATGCCGTACGAGGAGGAAAAATGGATTCGTATAATTATGACGTAAACGGAAATAATATGAGCGATCCGGGAAACGGAAACAAAAAGCAGGGCGGCGGGAAAGCGCTGATCATCGTCTTGGCGGCGGTGCTGTCCGTTCTCGTCATTGCGAGCGGCGCGCTGCTCGTGCATGAGATCGTTTCCGGCGGAAACGGCAGTCGCTTCTTCGGTGACAGTTCCGATCCCGCGACGAGGGTGACGCTGGCCGAGAACGAGCATTCCGGTGATTCCAAAGCTACTCTGACGGATGAGACGGAATCCAAGGGCAGTTCCGATACGGTCTATAACGACAGCAATGAAGTCAAGCGGACGGAGACCCGAGCGAAAGCGTACGTGATCGACGTGACAGAAGTCGTAGAGAACGTATTGCCGTCCGTCGTGTCCATCGTGGATGAACTGGAAGTCACGCAGACGTACAACCCGTTCAATTTCTTTTTCGACGGCGACAGTTCCGGCTCCTCGCAGATCGCCAATGCGTCAGGCTCCGGCGTGATCATCGGCGTGAACGGGAACGAACTGCTCATCGTGACGAATAATCACGTGGTGAGCAACGAAAGCAGTTCTTATTATTCGGTCACCCATTCCAACGGACTGACCGTGACTTTCGCGGACGGAGAGTCGGCGAAAGCCACGATCCGCGGCACGGATCCGTATTCGGATCTTGCGGTCATCACCGTGGATCTTTCGGAACTTTCTTCCTCCACCAAGGACTCGATCCGCATCGCCGTCCTCGGCTCCTCGGATGACGCGAAGATCGGCTCGGGCGTCATCGTCATCGGAAATGCCGGAGGATACGGACAGTCCGTGACGAGCGGCATCATCAGCGCGAAGGACCGGGAAGTGACCATTGACAACGTTACCCGGAAACTGATCCAGACCGATGCGGCGATCAATCCCGGAAACTCCGGCGGCGGCATGTTCAATGCGGCGGGCGAACTCATCGGCATCAACTGCGCGAAGACCGTCAGCACGGACATTGAGGGCATGTGTTTCGCGATCCCGATCACTTCCGTGAAGAGCATCATTGAAAACCTGATGAACAAAGAGCCGGTCGAGGAAGGTGAGGAAGGGTACCTCGGCGTCATGGCCGATGAAGTCCCGAACGATTTCGTGACGAATTACGGGTATCCCGCAGGCGTTTCGATCTCCCAGATCATGGACGGTTCTCCTGTGATCGACGCAGGACTGCAGATCCGCGACATCATTACCGCAGTGAACGGACAGAAGGTGAAGACCAGAGCGGAACTGAAGAGCGCGGTGAACGGCTACAAGGCCGGCACGACCGTGACGCTGACGATCTCCAGAGCGGAGAGACGGGGATTCAAGGAGTTCACCGTGGAAGTCACGCTTGTGAAGCAGAGCGATCTGAAGACGGACGGCGAATGATCCTTTGATCAGAGAATAAAAAAAGCGGGCTCCGGAATGCCGGGGCCCGCTTTTTTTCGCGGTTCAGTATTTTTGCAGGTGTTCCGCGATGCGGCTCGTCAGCATGTCCATCGCGACGTCGTTCAGACCGCCTTCCGGAATGATGACGTCCGCATATTTCCGGGAGGGGGCGACGTAGAGTTCATGCATCGGCCGGACCGTCGACAGGTATTGGTTGATGACGGAATCCAGCGTGCGTCCCCGCTCGTTGACGTCGCGGAGGATGCGGCGCAGGATCCGGATGTCGTCCGGCGTGTCGACGAAGATCTTAATGTTCATGATTCTCCGGAGCGTTTCCTCCGCGAGGATCAGGATCCCGTCGATGATCAGCACCCGGGAGGGCCGGATCGTTTTGGTTTCACTGCTCCGGTTATGGACCGTATAATCGTAGACCGGGCATTCCACGCTGTTTCCCTGCTTCAGTTCCTCGATGTGACGGACCATAAGTTCCGTCTCGAAGGCTTCCGGACAGTCGTAGTTCACGGCGGCCCGTTCCTCATAGGTCTTTCCGACCTGAAGACGGTAGTAATCGTCGTGGCGCATGACCGTCACGTCCGGTCCGAACTTCTGCCGGAGGCGGTCCGCAACCGTGGTTTTTCCGCTGCCGGACCCGCCGGCAATGCCAATGATCAGCATGGGATTCATACATTCCCTCCAAAGCCCTGAAAACGAGCCGTATTTCGATCGGTCACCGGATGATTTCGTAGATCAGCGGTTTCTTTACCGGCGGCTCCATGGAGAAGGTGAGTGCACCGAGGAACCGTTTCTCGGCATCCGGGATCTTCGTTTCGTCGTTCGTGTAAAGGATCGCGACCGTTTCGCCCTGACGCACGAAATCGCCGGTTTTCTTTTCCAGCACGATGCCTGCGCCGTAGTCGATCGCGTCTTCCTTCGACGCGCGGCCGGCACCGAGGATCATTGCCGCCATACCGATCTCCGAAGCGTTCATCGAGGCAATGCAGCCGTCGGACGGCGCCTGGACCTTATATGCGACGGAAGCGCCGGGCAGAAGCGAGAAATCATCGATCGCGCGAAGGTCGCCGCCCTGTTCCGAGATCCATTTCCGGAAGGTTTCATAGGCCCGGCCGGACTCAATGGCTTCCCGCACGCGGGCTTCCGCCTCTTTCTCCGGGATGCCGTGCAGCATACGGATGAGTTCGGCGGAAAGCGCGACCGAGACTTCCAGAAGGTCGTTCTTCACTTCACCCCGGAGCACCCTGACCGCTTCGATGACTTCGAGGGAATTGCCGACATTCGTGCCGAGAGGCTCGTCCATGTCAGTCAGCAGGGCGGCAATGCGTCTCCCGTGCATTTTCCCGATCGTGACCATCTTTTCAGCGAGTTCCTTCGCGCCCTCCAGTGTTTTCATGAAGGCACCGGAGCCGACCTTGACGTCCAGAACGATGTTCTTGGATCCTGCCGCCAGTTTCTTCCCCATGATGCTGGAAGTGATGAGCGGGATGGAGTCGACGGTCGCGGTGACGTCGCGGAGCGCATAGAGTTTTTTGTCCGCGGGCGTCAGGTTTCCGCTCTGACCGATGACGGCGACGCCGGTCTTCGTGACGGCCGAGAGAAACTCGTCGGGAGAGAGCTGGATCCGGTAGCCGGGGATCGACTCGAGCTTGTCGACCGTGCCGCCGGTGTGACCGAGGCCGCGGCCGGACATTTTCGCGAAAAAGCCGCCGAGGCTTGCCACGGTCGGAGAGACGATGAGAGAAGTCTTGTCGCCGACGCCGCCGGTCGAATGCTTGTCGCAGGAAAGATCGCCGAACAGGCTTAGGTCGACGGTGTCGCCGGAAGTGGCGATGGCTTCGGTGAGCGTTCCGATCTCACGGTCACTCATGCCGTTGAAGAACACGGCCATGGTGAACGCCGATGCCTGATAATCAGGAATGGAACCGTTTACGTATCCTTGAATGAAGAAACGGATCTCTTCATCGGTGAGTTCGAGGCCGTCCCGCTTGTGCAGGATCACGTCATACATGCGCATAATGGTTGCTCCTTGAATGCTTCTTTTTCCGGACTGCCGGAAGAAAATGTTTACCTGCCGAGATTCTTCGGCGTGAACGATTCGGGCAGCAATGCTCCGAGGGTGAGTTCCTTGAACTTAAGCGGCGAGGCGCTCTCAATGAGATAGACGGGCATTTCCGGAGAGCAGAATTCCGCCAGCACCTGACGACAGACGCCGCAGGGCGGGAAGGCGCCTTCGATCTTTCCGTCCGGTCCGCCGGTCACGGCGATCCCTTCAAATTCACGGTTGCCTTCGCTCACGGCCTTGAATACCGCGGTCCGTTCCGCACAGACGGAAGGAGAGTAGGCAGCGTTCTCGATATTGCAGCCCTGATAGATTTTTCCGTCTTTCGTCAGCAGCGCGGCGCCGACCTTGTAGCCGGAGTAAGGCACGTACGCGTTCTTCATCGCGTCGATCGCAGAAAGACAAAGCGTTTCGGCATCCGGCTTCGCTTCATTTTCCGCAAAGACCGGCAATGCCTCGCCTTCGCAGTCAAACGGTACGCCGAGGTACTCCGTCACGGTTTTTGCGATGACCGAGAAAGGCGTCTTCGTGCCGTGATTTCCCGGGATCACGTTTTTCCCGTAGATGAGGAACGGAATGTATTCCCTCGTGTGGTCCGTGTGTGAATCTCCGGGATCGCAGCCGTGATCCGCGGTGATCATCAGGACGTCGTCCTCCCGCATCTTTTCCGTGAAGGAGGGCAGCCAGCCGTCGAATTCCGCGAAGGCCTTCGCATAGCCGTCCACGTCCTGACGGTGGCCGTACTGCGAGTCGAAATCCACGAGGTTCACGAAACAAAGTCCTTCGAACTCCTTGTCGAGCGCTTCAAGCGTGATCTGAAGTCCTTCGGTGTTCCCGTGTGTGTAAACGTATTCGGAAATGCCCTGGCCGGCGAAGATGTCATTGATCTTTCCGACCGCGTAGACCGTTTTCCCGGCGTCCTTTATGGCATCCAGCATGGTCTCCTTCGGCGGTTCCACGGAAAAATCGTGACGGTTCGCAGTCCGCTTGAAATCAGAGCTGTTCGTTCCGACGAAAGGCCGCGCAATGACCCGTCCGACCGCATGTTTTCCGGTCAGGATCTTTCTCGCGATCCGGCAGTATTCGTAGAGCTGCTCCAACGGAACGACATCTTCGTGCGCCGCGATCTGAAAAACAGAATCTGCGGAAGTGTAGACGATGAGATCGCCGGTTTTCATGTGTTCCTCGCCGTAATCCTTAATGACTTCGGTGCCGGAGTAGGGTTTGTTGCAGAGTGCCTTCCTGCCGGTCGCCTGTTCAAAAGCGGAGATCACTTCCTCCGGGAAGCCGTCCGGATAGGTCGGGAGCGGGCTAGGAGAAATGATGCCGGAGATCTCCCAATGACCGATCGTCGTGTCCTTGCCCATGGATTTCTCCTGAAGACGGGCAAAGGCCCCGAGCGGGCGGTCCACCGGGGTAAGGTATTCCTGACCGTCGATGTTCGCAAGCCCGAGCGCGCGCATGTTTTCATTCCGGTAGAACGGGCTGCCGGAGATCCGTTTCATCGTATTGCAGTCACGATCGCCGAACAGATGCGCGTCCGGTTCTTCGCCGATGCCGACCGAGTCGAGCACGATGAGAAAAACTCGTTTCATTGTTTGTCAAGCTCCTTTGCGGTTCTTAAGGCCAGCTCCATCATTTCGGTGAAGGAATTCTGGCGTTCTTCTGCGGTCGTCACCTCGCCGGTCAGGATGTGATCGGAGATCGTGCAGATCGCGAGAGCGTCCTTCTTCGCTTTTGCGGCGTTCATGTAGAGCGCGGCGGCTTCCATTTCGATCGCCATGACGCCCATGGCCGCCCAGGACGGGGTCGAACGCATTCCTTCCGGCAATGCCGATTCGTCCGAATAGAAAGTGTCCGAGGAAAGCAGGTTTCCGACGTGATAACGGACGCCCATCCGATCGGCCTGTTCAACGCAGGTGCGGAGCATTTTGTAACTCGCGATCGGCGCGAAAGTGCCGGGCAGGTGGAACTGGTGCACGAACCGGGAGTTCGTGCAGGCGCCCATGCCGACGACGATGTCGCGGACGTGGATGTCCGGATCGATCGCACCGGCCGAGCCGATCCGCATGATGTGGTCGACGCCGAAGAAATTGAAGAGTTCGTAGGAATAGATCCCGATGGACGGCATGCCCATGCCGCTGGCCATGACGGACACTCTGGTGCCCTCGAAGGTTCCCGTGTAGCCCTGGATGCCGCGGACGTTGTTCACGAGGCGCGCGTCCGTCAAAAAGGTTTCGGCAATGAACTTCGCACGGAGCGGATCGCCGGGCATCAGCACGGTTCTCGCGAAGTCATCCGGCGTCGCGTTGATGTGCGGGGTGGGGTAGTTTTTTTCTGACATGTCAGACCTCCTGTTGATTTTGTGGATTGAGGACCCGATCAGGATCAGATCAGTCCTTCGGATTTGACGATCTTCACGATACGGCTCGTGCCGAGGCGTTCCGCACCGAGCGAGAGGAACTTTTCGGCGTCCTCGATCGAAGAGATGCCGCCGGCCGCCTTGATCTTCGTGCCGTTCGAAACGTGCTCGGCGAACAGTTTCACGTCGTCGAAAGTCGCGCCGCCCGTGGAAAAGCCGGTCGAAGTCTTGATGTAGTCCGCATCGGAAGCGGAGACTATCTCGGTGATTTTCACTTTTTCCTCTTCCGTGAGCAGGCAGGTCTCGACGATGACTTTCAGAAGCTTTCCGTAGCAGGACTTCTTGATCTCATTGATCTCGTTCAGCAGGTCCTCATAACGGCCGTCCTTCAGCCAGCCGACGTTGATGACCATGTCGACCTCGTCCGCGCCGTTTCTCACGGCGTCCGCGGCTTCAAAGCATTTTGCGGCGGTGGTGGAATAGCCGTTCGGGAAACCGATGACGGTGCAGATCTTCACGCCGCCCTTTGCGTATTCGGCCGCCTGTTTCACGAAGGAAGAGGGAATGCAGACCGAAGCGGTTTTGTATTTCACGCCGTCGTCCACGATTTTCCGGATGTCTTCCCATGTCGATTCCTGCTTGAGGAGAGTGTGGTCCACATGGGCCAGGATTTCCTGTACGTTCATAGCTTTCTTTGCTCCTTTTTTATTCTGGAACCGCTGACCGGATCTTGCTCAATCCCGGTTCAGGAATTCCTTGCTTTTTCCTTTTTCTTCAATCAGCCGGACGTAGCATTTGTAACACATTCCGACGTAGCGGTCGTTGCCGCCGATCAGCACCTGGCTCCCTTCGGTAATGATCTCACCGGAGCCGTCGAATCTCGCGTTCACCGTGGCTTTCCGCCCGCAGCGGCAGATCGACTTGATCTCGGTGATGCTGTCCGCGATCTCAAGAAGCCGTTTGGACCCCGGGAACATCTTCGTCTGGAAATCGGTCCTGAGACCGAAGCAGAGCACGGGAATGTCGGAAAAATCGGCCAGGTCCTTGAGTTCATTGACCTGAGAGACGGTAAGGAATTGCGCCTCGTCGACGATGATGACGTCAAGCGGCGTACGCCGGTTTTCGTTTTCGAAAAGCGCCCTCATGGAGTCCCCGGCCGTGATCGCGACGGCTTCCTGGAACAGCCCGATCCTCGAACGGACGATGGTATGCACCCGCCCCGTTTCGTCGGTCACGTCGTCCCGGTTGTCCGTCGAAGGCTTCACAAGCAGAACGTGCTTGTCTTTCTCTTCGTAGTTGAATTTCGTCATGAGTGCCTGGGCCGTTTTCGACGAGCCCATGGCCCCGAACTTGAAATAGAGTTTCGCCATTCCGGGATCCCTTTCTCCGATCGTATAGATATGCCGTAATACTATTATAGAATAGCCGAAACAGGTAAGTTTTGTCAAGGAGAAAAGGGACGGCGGCCTTTTCCGGACGGACGGCCGAAAAAGAACGAGAAGAGTCTTGATTTTTCCGCCCCGTATAAGTAAAATAGACAGAAAGGTCCGGCGGTTTCGGATCTACAATTTCATTGTCTGAAAGGAAGAGAGATCATGTCAAAGTTTATTCCGGTTTATATGCATCCGGACTACATGCCGATCGACATTTCGTTCGTGTTCAAGGACGAAAAACCGGCGGGAAAGCATGGGTTTGCGAAAGTGGACGGAGAGAACATCCGGTTCGAGGACGGAACGCTTGCGCGTTTCTGGGGCGTCATGTTCAACGGCGCCGCCTGTTTCCCGACGCACGAGAAAGCGGAGCAGGTCGCGAGAAGACTGGCCCAGACCGGCATCAACATCGTCCGGTTCCATCAGATGGACGACGAGTGGACCGCGCCGAACCTGTACCGGCTGACGGCAGGCGAACGCGTGAAGAATACGCGCGATCTCTCCGAAGAGAGTCTGGAGCGTCTCGATTATCTCGTGAAGTGCCTGAAAGATCAGGGCATTTACGTGACGGTCGACATGACGACGTACCGGCGCTTCAAGCCCGGCGACGGCGTGAAGGACGCGCATCTCTTGCACGACGGCACGAGACTGTACGCGATGTACGATCCGAAGATGATCGATCTGCAGAAGGAATTCTGCGAGAAATTCTGGAATCATCAGAATCCGTACACCGGCCTGAAATACAAGGACGATCCGGTCTTCGTGATGTGCACGATCATCAATGAAAACGATACCTTCATCAACCATGCGGGACGCCGCTGGTACAACCTGATCCCGTATTACGACGATGAATTCCGCGACATGTTCGCGGCGTGGCTGAAGGAGAAAGGCATTGACTACGATGCCTATAACTGCGAGCTGTTTGCGAAGGATCAGCCGATGTATGAATTCCGGATGGAACTCATGCGCAAGTACTGCGACGAGATGTACGCCTACATCCGTTCGCTCGGCGTGAAGATCCCGATCTGCGGTTCGAACTATCACACCTGTTTCGGCACCGTGAAAGCTCAGGAAAACATGGATTTCCAGGATGCGCACAGCTATTTCTACGACTGGCATTGGGGCGAAGAGGAGAAGTGCTGCGCTCACAAGCACATCACCGAAGCGGCGACGGCGCCGCTTGCGGGTCCCTGCTGCAACCGGATCCACGGCAAGCCGTTCTTCATGACTGAGTGGGATATGCCGTTCCCGAACTCCTTCCGCGCGGAGGGCACGCTCTGGTATTCGTCCATGTCCTGCCTGCAGAACTGGACCGGCATGACCGTCCACACCTACGGCTACGGCCACGACATGAGCAAGTTCGACCTCCTCGGAAAGATCGCTTCGACCGACACGATCGGCGGCGTTCCGTACCGGGAAGGCATTTTCGCGATCTGGAACGATCCGGCGCAGTACGGCCTGTTCTATCACGCGGCGCTGATGGTGCGCCGTCAGGACGTGAGCCCGGCGAAGGAGATCCTCGGTCAGGAAGTCACGCCGGATCTTTACGGAAAACGGGCGCTGGCACTGAGCGGCACCGCTCTGGAGATCCATCAGGTGCATTCGGTGCTCGACACCTGCAGCAGGGAAGGTCTGACCGAACTCCGTGATCCCTCGAAGCCGTACGAACGCGAGGATCCGAAGGAGATCGCTTCCGATACCGGCGAACTGAAACGGTATCCGGGCAAGGGATATGCGGTCATTGACACGCCGAGAACGAAGTCCGTTTACGGACGGATCGGCACGCAGGCGGTCAATACGAAGACGAAGCCCGTCACCAAGAAGGAATTGAACCACGTGGCGATCAGCTGTCTGACCGACTTTGCGACGATCACGATGTCTTCACTGACCGACGATCCGATCGAGAAGTCCGACAACATTCTGTTGACCGCGGTCGGCCGCGCGAGAAACCACGGAGCAGAATTCGACGGCGAGAAGATGCTTTATGCCGGCACGAATCCGATCGAAGTCGAGGTCATTAAGGCGGACATTGAGATCGAGACGGACCGCGAGACGCTCGAAGTCTGGGCGATCGATTCCGAAGGGTTCTATTCCGGAAGAGTGGATTCCGTTTACGATGACGGAAAGCGGAAGTTCACGATCGGCGAAGAGTTCCCGTGCATGTATTATCTCATCGTGGAACCGTAAGACAGAGAAAGGCGAAACCGGGCTGCTTTTCTTGAAGCCGGCGGTCGCGGATGAAAGAATAAAAGAGAGGATTGGGAGTTTATGATCAGGATCGGTTTTACCGGAGACATCGGATTTACGAGGTATTTCAAGGGACGCGAGGAAGCGGATTTCGTGGATGAGAAATTGATCTCTTTCCTGAACGACGCGGATTACACGGTCTTAAACGTGGAAGGCGCGGTCGCCGCTCCGACGCACGCAGGTCTTTTCGTGCATACGAACTCGCCGAAGGCGATCCCGCAGTTCAAGCGCATGCACGGAAACATCTGGAATCTGGCGAACAATCATACGATGGACGCGGAAGAGGACGGCATGATCGAGACGCTGCGCCACGCGAAGGAAGCCGGAGCGCAGACGATCGGCGCCGGTGCGAACCTGGAAGGCGCGATGACGCCGGTCATCATTGAGGAGGAAGGCGGCATCGGTCTGTTCGGCGTGGCCTACACGAAGAAGAACGTTCCGGCGTCAAAGGAACACGCGGGCTGCCTCGTGGAATCCCAGACCGACGAGATCCGCGAAGTGGTGAAGGGGATCAAGGAAAAGTGCCGTTGGTGCGTGATGGTCATTCACAGCGGCAGCGAGTTCCTGGACATTCCGACGAAGAATTACCGGGACACGTACCGTTCGTACATTGACATGGGCGTGGACGTCATCGTGGCGCATCATCCTCACGTGCCGGAAAACTATGAACTGTACAAGGGCAAGTACATTTTCTACTCCCTTGGGAATTTCATTTTCGACACGGATTATCAGCGCGTGCAGCCGCACACCACGGAAGGCATTCTTCTGAAGCTGTCCTTTACGGAAAAAGAGGTGACGTTTGAAGCGCAGGGCACGAAGATCGACCGCGAGACCGGGACGATCGGACCTGCCGAGCTTCCCGTCGTGTTCACCTGCCTCGACGAAGCGGATTACGAATATCTTTCGCCTCTGGCCTGCAAGCGCTATCTCGAGCACGAGCGGAACCGCTCGACGTTCGTGAATCCGGAGGAAGTGCAGGGCTTTACCGTCGAAGACTGGCTCGTGCGATGGAAGAAAGAGATCGACGGCGGACGCGCGGTCCTTCGTTGCTGCCTCGAAGAAGCGCCGAAGTACGATCCCGAAAAGCACGATCCGAAGTATGCGGAACTGGAGGCGTATCTCGTCTGATCCGTGACGTCCGGGAACGGAAAACAGTCATACGGTTTTAACACTGCGGGCTTGCAATTGCAGGCCCGTTTGTGTTAGAATAAACTTGCTATGTTCTTAACAGCGGAAATGGGCGCTGCCCTCGTCGGGTGGTTCGAAAAGAATAAACGGACGATGGCCTGGCGGGACGATCCGTCCCCGTATCACGTGTGGGTGTCGGAGATCATGCTCCAGCAGACGCGTGTGGAGACGGTGCATTCGTATTACGCCCGGTTCATGAAGGCGTTTCCGACGTTACAAAGCCTGGCGGACGCCGGAGAGGAAGTCCTTCTGAAACAGTGGGAAGGGCTCGGCTATTACAGCCGGGCGCGAAATCTTCAGAAGGCCGCGAAGACCGTGGTTTCGGAATACGGCGGAGTCGTGCCGGATTCCTTTGAGAAGCTCGTGAAGCTTCCCGGGATCGGTTCCTATACGGCGGGCGCGATCCTGTCCATCGCGTTTCATAAGCCCTTTCCGGTCGCGGACGGCAACGTCCTCAGGGTCCTTTCGAGAGTGCTCGGCCGGACGGATGACGTCCGGGACGAAAAGACGAAGGAGCGGTTTGAGAAAGAATTGAAGGCCTATCTCGACAGGGTCGCCTTGGATCCCGGAGAATTCAATCAGGGTCTCATGGAACTCGGCGCGCTCGTCTGCATTCCGAACGGACGGCCGAAATGTACGGAATGTCCGTGGAACGCTCTCTGCGAAGCCAAAAGGCGCGGACTCGAAGAAGCATTGCCGGTGATCTCGCCGAAGGCGGAGAAAAAGGTCGAGGAAAAGACGGTCCTTTTGCTGTACGAAGGGGAGAAACTGCTCGTCGAAAAGAGAAGCGGCAGGGACGTCCTGAACGGCTTGTACGGCTTTCCTTCGGCGGAGGGCGAACTGTCACAGAACCGGCTGTCCGAAGCGGTTTCCGGAGGGACGGTCAAGAAGCTGCCCGATCAAAGACACGTGTTCACACACAAGGTCTGGAACATGCATTGTTACGAAGTCAAAGTCGAAAACTTCGGCGCGGTGAGCGGCCGGGTGTTCGGATTGCTTTACGGGACAGAGGGAACGCCGGCATCGTACCGACTGGTCGGAAAGAAGGAACTGGAAGAAGAGATCGCATTGCCGGCGGCCTTCCGGAAATGGCCGTTGTTCGGTTCTGAAACATGAGAAAACTGATGAGGAAAATCGGAATAGTTCTCCTTGTGCTGGCGGCAGCGCTTGGCATTGCCGGGTGCAATGAGGGCGGAAAAACCTACGAACGGGCGAAGGACGCCTATGAGAAGGGACACTATGAAGAAGCGGTCTCTCTCTACCGTCTCGCGATCTCTCAGGGAGAAAAGAGCGGAGTCGTTTATGCCGACCTCGCATTGGCTTATCAGGGCTACGGCGATACGGAAAAGGCCGACGAGGCGATGGAGCGGGCGCTTTCGGAAGGAAAGGACCGGGAGGCGGTCCTGAAGAGAGAAGGCATCCTGAAGTATCTGAGAAGCGAATACGGGGAAGCCGGGACATTGTTCGAGCGGATCGTGGCGGAGGAAGGCATCCTTTCCGGCGAGAAAAAGCCGGGGCAGGAAGCTTTGGAAAACGTCGGTTTCCTGGCGGAATGCCGGAAGGAGAACGGGGAATACCGCGAAGCCATCGAACTCTTTAAGTTTCTGATCACGAACGGGTTCCACACGCTTGAATCCAAACTGAAGATCGGGGAATGCCTCCTGGCTGAAAACGAGTTTTATGCCGCCGCGACGTATTTCGACTGGGCGAAAGAGGAACCGGACATGAAACCGGAGCATTACCTCTTCATCTACCGGGCGGCGCGCGAGGCGGAAGACTACAGGGATTCGGAACTCTATTTCCAGGAAGGGTTATCGCTCTGCACCGGAGAAGACGGGACGATGACCGTGGGAGAATACTACGCCTATGCCGGGAAATTCCTGGCGGCGGCGGAAAAGCTGACGACCGAGAACACGACGGGGGCGATCCTCGCCAAGGCCGCCATCGCGATCCGGGACGGGCGGTATGAAGAGGCGGAGTCATATTATCAGCTCCTGGTCCGGAGAGGAGAGGAACTTCCGGTCGTATACAATCAGTACATGATCCTGAAAGCGGTGCAGGGCGAATACGACGCCGCGAAGCAGCTGCTTTCCGAGATCCGTTCCTACCGCGACCGCTCCATCGAGGAAGACGTGGACTGGAACGAGATCATATTGTACGAAATGCAGCAGGAGTACCGGAAGGCGTACGACCTGCTTCTGGAGTTCAGAAAGACCTACGGACAGTCGGAGGAAACGGAGCGGGAAGAACGCTTCCTTTCCCGGGTACTCACCCCATGAAGAAGCCCGGTCTCTTTCTCCGGGACCGGTTTCTCACGGTTTCCTACGAACTGCCGTTTCCGGATCTTCCGGAATCGTTCGACGGCTTTTCCCTCGTGTTCCTCTCGGACCTGCACGGGAAGTCGTTCGGGACCGGCAATGAGGATCTCATCCGGGGCATTGTAAACGCCGCTCCGGACGCAGTGGTCTTCGGCGGAGATTCGACGATCGTAAGAAAGCGGAAAATGAAGGGCCTTTCCGCAGTTGAATCGCTTCTTCAGGGGATCGCAGGCCGATTTCCCCTGTATCATGCGGAAGGCAATCACGAAGTCCGGATGAAAGAAGGATTCCGGAACGAATGGGAGAGCCTTCTCGAGAAGTATTCCGTGACGAAGCTGAAAGACGGTACGGCAGTGATCCGGCGGGGAGAGGAAGAACTCCGGATCTCGGGACTGTCCCTGCCGGAGACTTATTTCAGGAACTTCAGAAAGGAGCCTCTTCCCGAAGAATTCATCGAAACGAAACTCGGAGAGAAAAAGGGTTTTACCGTATTGCTGGTCCATTCGCCGGCATATTTCGACGAGGCAGCGGCCTACGGCGCCGAACTTACGCTTTCAGGACATTACCACGGCGGCACGGTCCGACTCGGGAAACGAGGACTCATGACGCCCGACTTCGTGTTTTTCGAGAAAAGAGTGCAGGGGCTGTTTGAACTCGGAAAAAGCAAACTCATCGTCAGCGCGGGACTCGGCACCCACTCCGTGAACTTACGGGTGGGCGATCCGCCGGAACTTGTGAAGATCGTACTCAGAAAGACGAAATGATGGAACAGGTGGAATTTAAACTGGAGTCGTTCGAAGGTCCGCTGGACCTCCTGCTTCAGCTCATTGAAAAGAACAAGGTCGACATTTACGACATTCCGATCGCTGTGATCACGGACCAGTATCTCGAATATCTGGACCGGCTGAAGGCCATGGATCTCGACAATCTGTCCGACTTTCTCGTCATGGCCTGCACCCTGCTCGACATCAAGGCAAGGATGCTGCTTCCGAAGGAAGAGGACGAGAACGGAGAAGAGATCGATCCGCGGCTGGAACTGGAAGTCCGGCTCGCGGAGTATCAGGAATACAAGAACAAAGCGGCGGAACTGCGCTCGTACGACGAGAGCACGGACGGGCAGATGACGCGGGACGAGGACCTTCCGAAAGAGGTCCGGAACTATAAGCCCGTGCCGGATTACGACGAGTTATTCAAGGACGTGACGATGGAACGGCTGAAGAGCCTGTTTGAACTCGTGCTCCGGCGGCAGGAAGACAAGGTGGATCCGATCCGCGCCTCCTTCGGCACCATCAAGGCCGATCCCGTCCGGATCTCGGACAAGTTCGCGTTCCTGAAGGATTACGGGCGGAAGAGAAAACACTTCACGTTTTCCGGCCTCATGGAAGGACAGAAGACGAAAGCGGACGTCGTCGTGACGTTCCTTGCGCTTCTGGAACTCGTGAAGATCGGGCAGATCAAGGTGAAGCAGGAAGAAACGTTCAGCGAGATCGAACTGGAATGGGACGATACCTGCGACGCGGAAGTCGCAAAAGAGGACATCAAGCAATATGAATGACAGTGAGTTGATGAAAAAGGAAGCGGCGTTGGAAGCCGTACTGTTCACCATGGGGGCGTCCGTGAAAGAGGCGACGCTTTCGAAGGCCATGGAAATATCCGTGGAGGAACTGGAGGACGTGGCGTCTGCATTGCAGGAAAAATATGAGGCGGAGGACCGCGGCATCCGGATCATCCGTCTGGAGGATGCGTACCAGCTCGTCACGAAAACCGAGTTTTACGAGGTGCTGATCCGGGTGGCGTCGACGCCGGTGAAACCGACGCTGACCGACGTCATGCTGGAGGTGCTTTCGATCATTGCCTACAAGCAGCCGGTGACGCGGTCGGAGATCGAGCGGATCCGCGGCGTTTCCAGCGATTATTCGGTGAACCGTCTGATCGAATTCGGACTCGTCGAAGAGAAGGGCCGTCAGGAAAGCCCCGGGCGCCCGATCCTGTTCGGCACGACCGAAGAATTCCTGCGCCGGTTCGGCCTTTCCTCGACGGAAGACCTGCCGCCGATCAATGAGGAGCTGCTCCTCAAGGTGAAGGAACTCGAGGAATACGCCCAGAACTCGCTGGAGATGGAAGGGCAGATGACTTTCCCGATCAGTGCGGACGGGCGGCTCCTCAACGAGGAAGAAGTCAAGGAAAGCGCGGACTCCGCCAATGAAGGACCGATCACGGTCGACGTATGACGGACGGGAGGACCGGGGAATGAAACTCATGATCGCATCGGACCTGCACGGTTCGGAAAAATACGGTGAATTGCTGTTTGAACGCTACCGGGAGGAAGGCGCGGGAAAACTGATCCTGCTCGGAGATCTTCTGTATCACGGAGCGAGAAACGCGTTGCCCGAAGTTTATTCCACCATCGGCCTGACGGCTTTGCTCAACGCACATAAAAAAGAGATCTTCGCCGTACGCGGCAATTGCGACAGCGAGGTGGACCAGATGGTGCTGGAGTTCCCGATCATGGCCGATTACAACATGATGTTCATGGACGGACACCAGTGGATCCTGACGCACGGCCATCTTTTTGACGAGTATTCGATGATCGCCCACGACCCGGGCGCCGTGCTTCTGCACGGGCACACGCACGTGAAAGTCATGGACCGGTGCGGAGATTTTTACGTCATGAATCCGGGCTCCGTATCGATCCCGAAGGATGACGAGATCCATTCCTACATGGTCTACGAAGACCGCAAATTCACAATGAAAGACGTGACGGACGGTCAGGTGATCGATTTCTTCACGATCGAATAAACCGGCGCTCCGGGAATCCCCTCTCCCGGAGCCCGGACCCGCTTCTTACGGGGCGGATCCCATTCATTTCCGGCGTATCCGGAATCATCTATGTTCGGAAAAACAGAAACTTCGGCGATCGTCGGCATCGACGCCCGCCGGGTCACGGTAGAGGCAGATTTCGGCGACGGACTGCCTGAATTTGACATGGTCGGCTTTCTCGGGAGCGAAGTGAAGGAGGCGCGGGAGCGCGTCCGTTCCGCCCTGAAAAATGCCGGCATTTCCATTCCCCCCGGCCGTCTCACGGTCAATTTAAGTCCGGCAAACCTGAAAAAACAGGGCAATGCCTTCGATCTCGCGATTGCATTGGCGGTCCTCGCGGCCGTCGGCGTGCTTCCGCCGGCATTGCTCGAACCCTATGATTTCGTCGGAGAACTGTCGCTTGACGGACATCTTAGGCCGGTGAACGGCACGTTGCCGCACGTCCTTTCCGCGAGAGAGGCCGGGAAATCAGGAAGCGTCGTTCCGAAGGAAAACGGAAGGGAAGGCGCCGTCTTCCCGGACCACGCGGTCTATGCCTTTGACTCGCTTTCCGAGGTCATCCGCTTCGTCCTTTCTCCGGAATCCGCCGAGCGCGTTCCGACCGTGGAAGAACCGCAGGGAACACAGCATTTCGGCGTCGATTTTTCGGAGATCATCGGGCAGGAGAGCGTGAAACGGGCCTCCTCGGTGGCCTGCGCCGGAATGCACGGTTTTCTGATGATCGGTCCGCCCGGCACCGGGAAAACCCTGACCGCGAGACGGATCCCGACGATCCTGCCTCCGCTCACGGAACGGGAGAGGATCGAATGCACGAAGATCTATTCCGTCGCCGGTCTGCTCTCGGAAACGGAGGGACTCGTCCGGGAGCGGCCGTTCCGTTCGCCGCACCATACGATCAGTACAAACGGACTCGTCGGAGGGGGAGGCATTCCGAAACCAGGAGAAATGTCGCTTGCGCACAACGGCGTCCTGTTTCTTGATGAATTGCCGGAATTTCCGAAAAGCACGCTGGAAGTCATGCGGCAGCCGCTGGAGGACAAGCAGGTCGTGATCTCCCGGGTGCAGGGCTCCTTCGTGTTTCCGACGAGAGTCATGCTCGTCCTCGCCATGAATCCGTGTCAATGCGGCTTCTATCCGGACAGGAACAAGTGTCATTGTTCGGAAGCCGACGTCCGGCGTTATCTTTCCCGGATCTCCAAGCCGCTTCTTGACCGGGTGGACATCACGGTGGAGGTGCCGCGGATCGGAAAGGACGGGATCAGTCAGGGAAGACCGGGGAAGAGTTCTTCGGAACTCAAGGAGGCTGTCATCCGGGCGTGGGAGATCCAGAAAGAACGGTACCGACAGGAGCGCATCGTGTTCAATTCCGAACTGGAGGGCCGGAAGATCAGGAAATACTGCGTTCTGACGAAAGAAGGCGAGGACTTTCTGAAAGAAGCGTTTGAAAAACTGGAGCTCTCGCTCAGAGCCTACGACCGGATCCTGAAGGTCGGAAGAACGATCGCGGATCTCGAAGGCGCGGAAACGATAGAACTGTCTCACGTCTCCGAAGCGGTCGCTTACCGGAGCATGGACCGGAAATTCTGGAGGTCGTGATGACAGAGAGACTCTATTATCTTTATCTCGCCTGCCTCAATACCGTATATGCGGTGAGTACGCTCAGGAGGGCGGCGGAACTGGCCGGAGGACCCGAGGCTCTGTTCGAGGAATACGACGAGAATACGTCGGCGATCCTCGGGATGAGGCCGACGGAAGAGGGGATCCGCAGGATCCGGGATTGCAGGAACGAGACGTTTCTTGAGAAAACGGAGAAAGCGGCGAAAGAGCGGGGGATCCGCTTTGTCACGGAATCGGAAGCAGAGTATCCGGAACGGCTGAATGATTTGAAAGAACGTCCTTTTGCTTTGTTTTACCGCGGCTCACTGCCGGACGGGAAAAAGCCGGCCGTGGCGCTCATCGGATCCCGGCGGTGTTCTCCCTACGGCAGGGAAACGGCGGAACGGTTCGGGGAAGCCTTCGCCCGGGCTGGGCTGAACGTGATCTCCGGAATGGCGTTCGGCGTGGACGGACATGCGGGACGCGGCGCCGTTACGGTTCCGAACGCATCCTTCGCCGTTCTTGGATCCGGTCCGGACATCTGCTATCCGAGAGAGAATCTCGATCTGTACGAAGCGCTGAAACGGAGCGGGGGCATTCTTTCCGAACGTCCTCCCGGATACTATGCGAAGTCCTACGACTTTCCGATCCGGAACCGTCTGATCAGCGGGCTTTCGGACGCGGTGGCGGTCGTCGAGGCCGCGGAGAATTCCGGCTCGCTCATTACCGTGAATTACGCACTCGAGCAGAACCGGACCGTGTTCGCATTGCCGGGACGGATCACGGACCGTCAGGCGTCAGGGACGAACCGCCTTCTTCGGGAAGGCGCGGAGATCCTGACCTGCCCGGAAGACCTGATCCAGGCACTCGGTGTCACTGTCAAAAGCGACACGGTCTACCGGAAGAAACCGCAGCTTTCCGGGGCAGAAGAGACGGTGGCATCGGCAGTGAAGGAACGCGCGCTTTCCGTGGACGGCGTCCTGGAAGCAACGGGGATCCCGGTGCCGCTTTTATTGGAAACGCTGGTAAAGCTGGAGGTCAAAGGAGTGATCCGGAAGTCGGCGGACGGTCTGTATTATTCCGAGTTGTGAACGAAGATCATTCGGGTCTGTGCCTTTTTCACAAAAACAGGTTGGAATACGATAAATTCAATGGTCATTCTTCCAAATTTGTTGTTGAAAACGGCTGAAAAAAATGCTACTATTTAGCATAGGAATATATAGAGGGGATTGCTGTGCCCTGATCTGAATAAGGAGAAATCGGCAATGAGGAAAGTTTATCCACTTTTATTGGCTGTGTTTTTGCTCATGACGGCGCTTCTTTCCGCATGTAACGGCGGCGAAACGAAGGCACCCGAAGATCCTTCTCAAAACGGGACGGAAGCTACGCCCGGAACGGGCAGCGAAAATGAATCGGAACCGGAAAGCGTTCCGGTATCGTCGGGCGCATTCCAGGTCGGCTATGCGAGAGAGAACATCACGCCGGACGCGACCGAAGGACTTCCGCTCGCCGGCTACGGAAACACGGACAAGCGTTTGTCCACCGGTTTCCTGGATTACATCTACATGACCTGCATCGCATTTCAGGATGAAGAGGGCAACCGCCTCGTATGGTTCACTCAGGACCTCATCACTTCGAACGGAACCGTCGTGGCGAAGATGAAGGAGATGGTCTCCGAGGCGACGGGGATCGACATTGACCACATCCTGGTGACCGCGACGCATACCCATTCGAACGTCGACCAGGGACAGACGAAATTCAACAGCGTAAACAAATACATCAGCTTCATTCAGGAGGCCGGCGTGAAGGCGGCGCTCGCGGCGCTGGATGACCTTCATCCCGCTTCGTTCAACTGGAGCACGGCGGATCTGACCGGCTACAATTTCGTCCGGCATTATTTCACCGACGTGGAAGGGGATCCGTCGGTCGGCGACAACCACGGCGCGCTCGCGGAAGGCAAAGTCGTCCGGCATACCACGGAAGCCAATCACATCATGTACATCCTTGAAATCGACCGGGAAGACGCGAAAGACATTCTGCTGACGACATGGAGAGCGCATCCGACCATTACGGGCGGACTCACGAAGGGCGAGATCTCTGCGGATTTCGTCGGATACGTCCGGAACGAGATCGAAAAGAAGACGGAGTATCTCTTCGCCTATTATCAGGGTGATGCCGGAAACATGAACCCGCGGACGAGACTCAGCGCGGACGTGGAATTCAATCCCCCGAAGGACGTTAAGGAATACGGCAAACAGGTTTCGGAACTCATTCTCAAAGGACTGGAGGAGAACGGGCTCACGCCGATCAAGACCGGTACGATCTCGACGATCAACACGACGTTTACCGGAGAAATCAATCACGACTGGGATTCGCTGGCCGGAATCGGGCAGGAACTCAGGGACTACTGGAACCAGACGAGCGATTATCAGCACGTCTATAAGGAAGGCGCGAAGTATAAGATCATCGACAGTCTCGGACACGAGCAGTACATCCAGAGCCCGTATCATGCGGGCGCCATCGCATCCCGCGCAGGCATGGGAAAGACTTCCGACGTCGAGATCCACGCGACGAGGATCGGCGATTTCGCGTTCATCAACGCGCCGTTTGAACTTTTTGACACGAACGGAGATTTCGTCCGCGAGAATTCGCCGTCGCCGTATACCATGGTGATCGGTTATTCGAACAACGGGAACGGATACCTGCCTTCCCAGTTTGCGTACGAGTATGATTGCTACGAGTCGAATACGACGAGATTCAAGCCCGGTACCGGCGAGCTTCTGGCATCCAAGTTTGTGGAATTGTTAAACGAATTGTACAAATAAGCAGCGACCGTTTCCGGCCGGCATGAGCCGGGCGGAAACGGTTTTCGCTATATCATCAGTCATTCAGGAGAGAACGAAATGAAAATCGGTTGGGGAAGAAGAGAGTATTCAATGAACGTGCCGGTCAACATCTGCGGCCAGATGTACATGCGCGTCTGTGAAGGCATTCTGGATCCGCTTTACATGACGGCAATGGTCGTCGAAGGAGAGGAGACGGTGGTCTTCGTGTCGATCGATCTCGTGGCGCCGAACGGCGAACTCCATCAGGGGATCATTGACAAGGTGCGGGAAAAGTATCCTGAGATCCCGGAAACAAACTTTATTTTCAACGTCACGCATACTCATACGTCGATGCAGCTCTGGCCGGGCGCCGAGAAGACCCCGGACGGAAAGGAACTCTATCCGCCGGTCAAGGCGAGAGAGCACGCGATCGAAAAGGGCGCGGAAGCCGTCATCGAGGCGTATGAGAACCGGAAGGAAGCAGGCATCGCTTACGGATACGGGTACGCGGTCGTCGCGCATTCCCGCCGCGTCTTATATTATGAAGATATGGGAGTCGCGAATCCGGCGAGCGCAGCGCCGAACGGTCATGCGATCATGTATGGAAACACGAACCGCCCGCAGTTCGAGGGATATGAAGCAGGCGCGGATCATTTCGTGAACCTGATGTATACATTCGACGAGCATGACAAACTGACCGGCATCGTTGTGAACGTGCCCTGTCCGAGCCAGACTTCCGAGCACCTGAAGGTCCTTTCGGCGGACTACTGGGCGCAGGTCCGGGAACTCATCGCGAAGGAATTCGGACCGGACGTCTATGTGCTTCCGCAGTGTGCGGCTGCCGGAGACCTTTCTCCGAGGATCCTGCATTACAAGGGCGCGCAGCAGCGCAGAATGCATTTGAAATACGGTCTGGATTATGACTGGACGATCCCGACGCTTGACGACGTGGACAATTTTGCGAGAAAAGCCATGGCGGAGCGGAAGGACATCGCGGAGCGGATCACCGCCGCAGTCAAGGAAGTGTACGCGTGGGCGTCCAAGGACATTCAGAGAGATCTGCCTGTCCGTCATATTAAAGTGGATATGCCGGTCACCCGCCGCTACGTTTCGGACGAAGAGGCGGAATGGTGCAGGGAGAACATCAAGTATCTTGAGGCGAACCTGCCGGATCCCGCGACCTGCTCTGCGGAAGAGTATCGCGTGAAGCGGTCCACCTTTGATTCGTACGCAGCGAGGAACCGCCGCGCGATCGCGAGAAATGAAAACGAGACGGAAGGCGAGAAGGTCGAGACCGTCGTGCACGTGACCAGGATCGGCGACATTGCGTTTGCGACGAACCGCTTCGAACTGTACATGGATTACATGCATCAGATCCAGGCGAGAAGCCCGTTCATCCAGACGTTTGTCATCCAGATGTGCGGCGAGGGCGCCGGCGGGTATCTCCCGACGGAGCGCGGCAAGGAGAACAAGGGATATTCCGCATCGATCTTCTGCAATACGGTCGGACCGGAAGGCGGAAGAGACCTCGTGGAAGGAACGTTGGAATTATTGAATCAGCTTGCTGAGAAATAATACGGTAAACAAGAAAACAGTCTAAACGAAATGCAGGCGGAATGATCCGAAAGGAATCGTTCCGGTCAAACGAAGGGAGACAAGCATGAACGAGGACAAAAAGAAAAAGAAGAAAGGGTTGATCATCGGCATCATCATCGGTGCCGTGGCCCTCGCCGGACTCGGCGTCGGGGCAGCTCTCCTGTTCGGCGGAAAAGGCGGGCAGGGAGAACCGACGGCAGCGCCGACGGAAAACGTTGAGGATCCATCTGTCGATGCATCCGAGACCGAACCGGAACCGGTGCCTCCGGAAGGAAGTCTGATCGATCAGCTCTTCTGGAACGTCGAGAAGAACATCTATGCCGGTCAGACGGAAATCGGCACCTCTTCGAGAACGCCGGACAAGGACGACGGCTACTATCACATTTCGTTCGCGGTGAACGGACGAACCGTGGAGCGTCGTGTCGCGGACAAGAAGATCGTGAACCAGATCGACGGTCTGGACCTCATGGGTCTCGTCTTTGACGATAAGAACATCGTCATCGGCGTCCGCAGGATCGAGGAATTCACCGGCGGTTTTGCACACAAGGGATTCTACGTGGACCATATCGAAGAAGACGGAACGATCGTTCTGAATTCCTCCGCTTCCCTGAACGGTATGGAATTCGAACTCGTGGTCCCCGATGACGCGAAGATCTTCGACGTTTCCGGAAACGTGAATCCGATCGGTTTCGTTCTGAAACCGTCCGATCTCCATCAGGGCGACCGGGTGTATACGGTTCAGGACTACGACGGAAACATCATTGCCGCGTACGTGACCGAGAGATACGTGAAGAACAAGGTCTTCTGGAACATCGAACGGATGTGGGACGATGCAATCGCGTCGACGAAACGTCTTCCGGACGTGGACGGCGTCTATACGTTCCTGATGGCCTGCGAAGGCGAACAGGTCACAGTCAAGACGAAGTCTCTTGCAGTCGCGAACAAGATCGACCAGCAGGCGGCGAAGGTCGTCAGCCTGAAGTTCGATAAGGACGGCTATGCGACAGAATATCTCAGCGCTTACCCCGGAGGTTCGTTCGGTTCGTGGTATCACGTCACCGAACTGAACGGCAAGAAGATCGTGGCGCATAAGTTCATTGCGGCCGCCGATACCGGCACGACGCAGGAAGGCACGCTCGCGGACGACTATGAATGCTACGACGTTTCGGGTGTCGGCGAATTCGTCGGCGTCAAATATCAGCTGAAGGAGTGGGACAAGGTCCACTGCGTGAAGAACGCGAAGGGCGAGGTCTCCATCGTCTTCGTCGTCGGCCGTACCGATGATCAGGCTCAGATCTACTGGAATATGAAGCGTGAGACGAACTCTCAGCGCGAGACGACGAAAACCCCGGATGCGAACGGTTATTACTGGTTCGAACTGGCCAGTAACGGCTCCGTGAAACGGTATAAGACCAATGACAAGAAACTGGCGGATGCCCTTGATTATGAGCCCGCGCGTGTCTACGCCCTTCGGGTGGAAGGCGACACGATCGTGAAGAAGCTGGGAACCGACGCCGTGACCGGCGGCGGCTCGACCGCATCCTGGTTCACGGTCATTGAGAAGAAGAATGCGAAGGAATACGTGACGAAGAAGATCATTCAGGCGTCGGATACCGGTAAGGTCACGCCGATCACCCTGTCCGACGACGTGAAGATCTACAACGTCTCTGATAACAAAATGTACGACGATCACGCCGGCGAGCTTTTAAAGCAGCTGAACATCGGCGACCGGGTGCACTGCCTGACGAACGTGGCGGGCGAAGTCTCTTACGTCATGCTGGTCAACCGTGCGATGGGCGGCGAGATCTACTGGAACCTGTCCAGAAAGTATGACTCGAAGAATAAAGTGACTACCCGGAAACCGGATGCGGACGGCTGGTACGTCTTCCAGATGGCGACCGGCGGAAAGCAGGTCACGTTAAAGACGAAGAGCAAGGATCTCGCAACGGAGGTCGATTCGTACATTGCGAACTGCATGTGCCTCGACGTGGCGGGCGACGTCATCGTCAGAGCCGGCTCCACGACCTCGAAGCTGAAGACTTCGGGCGGTACGACGGCGTCCTGGTTCGACGTCCTGTCCATCTCCGGAAATCAGTTCCACGCCGAGAAACTCATCGAGGCGACAGATACCGGGCAAAAGAGAGACGTTCCGATCGCGGCGGACGTGGAAGTCTACAACGTCGGTGCGGAATACACGGTCAAGGGTGAAAAGACTGACCTGAGAGTCGGCGACCGTGTGCACGTGCTCCTGAACGGCGACAAGCAGGCCTCGATCATCTTCGTCGTGAACCGGCCCGGACGGAAGATGTCCGGCACCTGTCCGGAATGCGGCAAGACCGTGACGTGGGTCTCCTTCAACGGTTCTTACGCAAGCTCCGGCGAAGTGAAGGCGACGGAGAGCTTTAATGGAAACGACGTGGAGTGCCAGGTGCTCCATTACTTCCTTGACGGCGACCGGAACCTGAACGGCCAGTCGCAATCCCTGAAGAACACGATCGTTCACTTCAACATGAACGGTCATACGCTGATGTCTGCGGAAGACAACCGCGGTCTGACGCTGTTTAGTGAGTATTCGGTCCTGAAGATCTTCGACCTGTCCGACAAGAAGGGCGGCGTGATCAAGTCTCAGAACGGCAAGGGCATGGGCGCGGACACCGGCGCAACCGAGATCGGCGGCGTGCTCTGGCTCCGCTACGGTACGAACAAACTGTATATTAAGGATACGACGCTTGACTTCAGCCTGATGGATCAGGGCATGACGAACGGCGCGATCTATGCACCGGCGGACTCGATCGTTGAACTCGAGAACGTGACGATCAAGGGCGCGAAGAACGCATTGACCGGCGCGGCGATCTATTCAAACGGCAATCTGACGTTGAAGAACGTGACGATCACCGGCGGCGTAAGCGGTTCCGGCGGATCGGTCTACGTGAACACCGGTACGTTCACGATCGACGGCAATACGTCCGTGAAGGGCGGCAAACTCTCCGACGGTACGCCCGCGAACATTTATCTCGCGAACGGCATGAAGATCAAGACGGCCTCCGGCATCACGTCGGCGGCAGGTTCCGTGTATTTCACGACCGCTGCGGGCGGCGTCTTCACCGAGAATGAGTTCGAAGCTTACAAGGACGTCTTCAAGTGCGACGTTCCGGCCACGATCGACGTGAACGCGAACAAGGCTTTGACGGTCACTTATGAATTGAGCGGTCTGAAACTCTCAGAAGAGACGCTGACGCTCGAGCAGGGCGGCGTGCAGAGAGTCGTCGTGAATCCGGTTCCGGCTTCCGCGGCGCTCGGAACGCTTACCTATGAAAGTTCTGATCCGACGAAGGTGTCGGTCGACGAAAACGGTAACGTGAAGGCAATCGCCGTCACGGGAGACGCCGGCGTGACGATCACGGTAAAGACTTCCGACGGTAAATTCTCGGCGGAGGCAAAGGTCGTGGTCAAGGCGGCATCCGCGAATGCGCATACGCACGTCGTAGGTACGCTTGAGGATATCAATGCGGCGACCGGAGAGAAGGTGCTCTTCGAAGCGTTTGACGCGAAGAAGGTCACTTCCGGTAAGGGCGGCACGTTCTATATGTATCTGACGGAAGACGTCGAACTCGGCGGAACGCTCGTGATCCCGGACACCAATTTGGTCCTCTGTCTGAACGGACATAAGATCCGGAAGGCAAACGGCCGTGTCATTCAGAACAACGGGGCGTCAACGGCAGCGGAGATCAAGATCTGCGACTGCTCGGCGAGACAGACCGGTCAGGTGGTCGGCGGTTCTCTGGATCAGGGCGGCGTGCTCTGGATCACGACCCCGAGTGTAGTGCTTTCGATCTACGGCGGCACCTATACGAGCGAGCGTCCGTCGACGCATGCATTCGGCGGTGCAGTCGTCAATGCAGTCTCGTTCAACATGTACGGCGGCACGATCACCGGCGGTAAAATGAACTACGGCTCCAGAGAGAGCACTAGTTCTTACTCAGCCGGCGGCGCGAACGTCTATGCCACCAACTTCAATATGTACGGAGGCACGATCGAAAACGGCATGATCTTCGTGGAATGCGACAAGTCTTCCAACGGACAGCCTGTTTACGCGTTCGGCGCGAACGTCTATGCGGTCAACATGACGATGTCGGGCGGCACGATCAAGGGCGGCCAGTTAAAGATCGCGGACGGCTTAAGCCATACGAGATGGGCTTCCGGCGCGAACGTGTACACGAGAAACATCACGATGACCGGCGGTAGCATTGAAGACGGCGTATCCGATACGTTCTGCGGAAACCTGCACATTACGGGCAATTCCGAGATCACAGGCGGAACGATCAAAAACGGTACCTCCTATGAATACGGCGCGAACATTGCCATCGACAATACGTCCGCGACGGTCCGGATCGGCGGCAATGCCGTGATCGAAGGCGGTAATTCCACGAACGGCGGCGGCGGCAACATCCGTGTGAACGGCATCTTGTTCGTGGAAGGCGATGCGGTCATCAAGGACGGCACGGCGAAGACGAACGGCGGTAACATCTGGGTCCAGAAGGGTTCGGCGACCATTAACGGCGGCACGATCTCCGGCGGTTCCGCGGGAGCGGGCGGCAACATCCGTTCCGAGCAGGCGCTCACGATGAACGGCGGTGTCATTGAAGACGCGAAGTCGGCTCAGAACATCTTCCTGAATATTACGAACGGCGGCGTTCCGGCCATCTTCACGATGACCGGCGGCACGATCCGGAATACGTCCGGCCCTGCGAACATCGTCGTGAACGGCGGTGCGAACGGTTCCGGCGTGGCTTACGTGAACGGCGAATTCCATATGTCGGGCGGCGAGATCTATCAGGATGCTTCTCACAGCGGACGGAACGTGGAACTCGGCGGCGCGATGTACATGAGCGGCGGTAAGATCTACGGCGGCAAGGCAACGGGCGGCGACGGCGGAAACATCTTCTTGTTCAACGGCACTTCGAGAACCACAGCCCCGAGCGGCGTGACGGAAAAGGCGAAGTACATGCCGTACCTGAACATTTCCAGCGGCGAAGTCTACAGCGGCACGGCATCTGCCAATGCGGGCAACATCAACATTCAGGGCGGCGCGATCGTTGAGATCTCCGGCGGCATGATCTACGGCGGCGATGCGACCGGCGGTGACATGTCCATCCCGAACATGATCGCAAACAGCGGTGCAACGCTGACCGTCACCGGCGGCACCATCACCTGCGAGGAGAGCCCGTCCATTCCGAGAAATTCGATCTGGATCTCGAAGGCGGCTACGGTTTCGATCGAGAATGCAAAGATCACGCGCGTCTGGGCTCAGCCCGACACGCCGGCATTCATCAAGAGCGGTACGTTCTTTGCCGAACCTGCTGCGGCGTACGTCGTAAGCGGCAACCTCATCAAGGAACTCGGCACGCCGGAAACCGAAACGGTCGGAGAGACGGATTATACCTTCAAGTATCAGGTCATTTCGAATGAAGACGTCGTGAAAGTGACGCTTCCTGCCACGGCGAATGCGACGATCGGAACGGACATTACACTGACTGCTACGGTGAACCCGGGCAGAGTGGACATCACTTCGGTCGAATGGACCACCGGCGACGCGACGGTCGCAACGGTCGCGAAGGATTCTTCGAACCAGTACAAGGCGACGGTCACCCCGGTTGCGGAAGGAAACGCCGACATTACGATCACGATCAACGGCGAGTTTACGGCGACGACCACGATCACTGTTGCGGCAGCTGAGGCGGCGCATCAGTCGCACTGCATCTGCGGTGACGGCACGATCACGACCGGCAGCCATGCGCATGCGGTCGTGGATTGGACCGAGTGGACGACGGCGGGCAAGCTCCCGACGGCCGCGGACTGCACCGATTCTGTGGCGCACGACAGCGACGGACATTATTACTTCTATCTGAACAATGCGGATTCGAACGGGGTCATTGATCTCGGAACGAACATCTACTATCCGTACGGCGGTGACGACAAGGCCACGGACGGCAAGAAAATCGTAATCTGCTTAAACGGCAAGACCGTGAGATCGAGTGCTCACCGCGCGATCCGGATGCGGAACAACACCGATGCGGACTTCACGGTCACGGCTTGCCGGAGTTCCGGTAAGATCGAGACCGTCACGACCGGCACCGGCGGCGACCAGGGTTCGTTCCTGTGGCTGACCTCCACGAACGGCAAGTTCACCCTGTACAACGGCACGCTCGACATGAGCGCCCGGTCCGTTATTTATAACGGCGGCGGCGCGTCGCTCGATTTCACCGGCACAGGCACGACGTTTGCAATGTACGGCGGCACGATCAAGGGCGGCAACTATGAACGTACGAGCGGCACTTCGAACGGCATCACGGTCTTCTTCGGAAGCGGCACGTTCGGTGAATTCTACGGCGGCACGATCTACGGCGGCACCAGTGAAACCCGGTGCGGCGCTGCGATTTATCCGTCCGGAACCTCGGTCGTGAACATTTACGACGGATTCGAGATTCTGAACGGTCACGCAAACTATGCCGGTAACATTTACACGAGCGGTTCCGCGAAACTGACGATCGGAAAAGCAACTATTTCCGGCGGCAGCGCGAACAATCAGGGTGGCAACTTCTATATTGAAGGCGGCGAAACGATCCTGAACGGGACGATCGTTACCGGCGGCACGTCCGGCGGCGGTGGCAACATCTTGCTTCAGGCGGGAACTCTGACGATCAATGAAGATACGCTGATCGAAAACGGTTCCGTGCCTGGCACGGGCACCGCATGGAAGTACGGCGGCAACATCGCATTGGCCGGCGGCACCACACTGACCATGAACGGCGGTACCGTAAAGGGCGGCAATACGAACTACGGCGGCAGCATTTACATCGGCACCGCGAAGTTCGTCATGAACGGCGGCACGATCGACGGCGGTGCGGCGAACCAGTCCGGCGGTAACTTCTTCCTGGACGGCGCGGCTGAACTCATCGTGAACGACGGTACGATCACGAACGGCGCTTCCGGCGACGTCGGCGGAAACATCATAACGAAGGGCAAGAACCTCACGATCAACGGCGGCGAGATTTCGAACGGCGTTGCAGGCACGTCTTCTGCAGGAAAGAGCGGCGGCAACATTTTGCTGAATGGTTCCGGTAAGATGACCATCAACGGCGGTAAGATCTTCGGCGGAACGGCCTATGACGCAGGCGGCAACATCTGCATCCAGGGTACGTCCGAATCCGTGATCACCGGCGGTGAGATCTATGACGGCAAGGCGGGATCGGGCGCGTCGGCGGCTTCTTCGAGAGCGAACATTTTCGTAAACGCGAGCGGCGGCACGATCAAGATGATCGGCGGCACGGTGAAGGGCGGATTCGAGCTCATGGGCATCAAGTCCCTTGAACTCGCCGGAACGCCGGTCATTCACGACGGCGAGTCCGGTCTTTGGATCTACAACGAGCATACGTCGATCACGGCGCAGAACATCAAAATCGGAACGACGATCTACGGAACCGATTACGAGCATCTTGAGGACGGCGCGGACATCTACATTGCCGGCTACAACCGGAACGGAAATGCGAACCTGACCGTTGCGGATCCGACGCTTCTTGCGACGGGCGCTAACTTCGAGGATGCGGGCTTCTTCAGCGCAAAGGATTACACGGTCGTGGCGCTTGATGACGACAATGACGGCACCGAGGATACGCTGCATATGATGACCGGTCATCAGCATTACGTCTTCGGCAGCAGCAAAGCGGCGAAAGAGTCGGATGATTACAAGACTGCAACGATTCAGACTTTTGAAGAATTCGACGCGGCAGCGCTTACAGAGTTTAAAGATGCGGAAACGGATATCTACATGTTCCTCAAAGAGGACGTGGATCTCGAGAAAACGATCGTTTTAGGAAACAACATCCATCTGCACCTTTGCCTGAACGGACATAAACTCAGTCTTCCGACGTCACGCGTGCTCCAGCCGGCGAGCAGTTCTGCGGGCTACACCCGCGGCAGCGTCAGCTTCTGTGACTGCACGCCAAACGGCGAAGTGGTCGGCGGGTCGAAAGATCAGGGCGGCACGATTTGGGGCAACAGCCTGATGAAGATCACGATCTTCGGCGGAACGTTCACGAACGCGAGAGAAGCCACGCATCCGCAGGGCGGCGCGGTCATCATGGCCGGCGTGCTCGACATGTACGGCGGCACTGTGAAAGACGGCGTCCTGCAGTACGGCGCCCGTACGCTTGACAGTGCGAGCGCGACCCCGGCGCAGAGAGGCGGCGCGAACATCAATGCGTCTACGTTCAATATGTATGACGGCACGGTGGAAGGCGGAAAGATCATCGTCAACGCCGACAAGTCGCCGATCAAGAATTCCACGGAGACGAAGCCGGTTTACGCGTTCGGCGGAAACATTTACGCGAGCAGGTTTAACCTGTACGGCGGAACGATCAAAGACGGCAAGATCTTCTTCAAGGAAGGCGTCACCCGTACCTGGTCTTCCGGCGGCAATATCTGGACGCAGAACTTCCATATGTACGACGGCACCATTGAGAACGGCTTCGCGGATGCCAACGGCGGAAACATCCATTTCGCTGGCGGCAATTCCGTGATCGAAGGCGGAACGATCTCGGGAGGCGTCGCGAATAACGGCTACGGCGGAAACATCGCGATGGACGGCGGGAAAGTGAAGGTCACGAACTGCGTGATCACCGGCGGTATTTCGAGAGGCCTCGGCGGAAACTTCCGTGTCGGCGCAAATGCGGAACTGACGATCGGTACCGCGGCAGACGATACGGTGGAGATCTCCGGTGGTCAGTCCGGTATCCAGTTCACATTGGATTCGGAGTACTCTCCTTCGGAAACCTACACGATCATGGGTGCAAGCGGCGGCAACATCGGCCTGGAAGCGAACACCAGCCAGAACCGGATCGGCACGATCATCATGAACGGCGGCACGGTGAAGGACGGCAAGGCGTTCCAGGGCAACGGCGGCAACGTTTACATGGCGGATAAGTGCGTGTTCACTTTGAACAACGGAACGGTTTCCGGCGGTATCGCGGACAATAACTCGGTCAACTCGATCGGACGCGGCGGAAACGTGTTCGTCGGTACAAGCGCGGTCTTTACAATGAACGACGGTACCGTTGAAAACGGTCAGGCACTTCGTACCGGTGATTCAGGAGTGGACGATGCTGGCTTCGGCGGCAACGTCGTCGTCATGACGTCCACAGACGCGAATTCCGGTTTCTACCTGAACGGCGGCACGGTGAAGGGCGGCAGCGCCCCGAGCGGCGGCAACGTCCGGATCAATAACAACGCGAAGATGGTCATGACCGGCGGCACGATCGAAAGTTCGGCGACCGGCGACAACGTCTTCATCAACATCACCGGCAGTCTCACAATGTCCGACGGCATCATCCGGAACGCGGCTGCCGTGAACGTGACGATCAACGGCATTGCTTCCTCCAAGGGCTTATTCACGATGACCGGCGGTACCGTGTATCTGGCCGGAGACGGCACGAACATGAATGTGTACGGCACCTTCAATATGAGCGGCGAATCCGCGGTCGTCGGAGCGAAAGTGAATTATGGCATCAACGCGGCAAACTGCTCCATCACCGGCGGTTACGTCTCGTCCCTCTTTGGACAGCCGAAGGCCAATGCTTCCGGCGGCTATTTCGTGACCGCGCCGGGTGCAGACTTCATAGCCTCGGGTGCGACGGTTCAGACACTTGGCACTCCGGTCCAAAAGACCATTGAAGGTACGGATTTCACGTTCGGGTATCAACTTCAGTAAACCGATATTGAATGAGGTCATCTGAAGAAACGTTCCACGTTTCTTGAACGGGAGAGGGGTTGCTGCATAAAAGCAGCAACCCCTCGTCTTGTAAAATCTTTCGTTCTGTGATATGATGCAGAAATGAAAGGTGGAATGGTCATGAAAGAAAAGTGGCATCGGTTTCTGGATGATTATCTGATGTGGATCTTCGGGATCGGCGGATTTCTGGCTGCACTTTACGCGGTCTGGCTGCAGTCCGGCGGGATCTCCATCGCGAGCGGAAAACCGGTCGCCTCCATAGGATTTATCTATATTCCGTTTTATCTTGCTTTTCTCGTCGTCCTCGGCGGAGCGATCGGCGGGTATGCGATCAACGCCTATTTCAAGTCCGAAGCGAAAAAGTCGAGCGATATCCGGAAACTGACGCCGCTTGATTTCGCTCATACGGCGCGCGGCTGCATTCTGCTCGTTCTCATTGCCACGCTCGCCGCGTTCTTCATGTCGGAAGTGCTGTGGGTCCTGGTCGGCGTATTCGGTATGGTCTTTGCATCGAGTACCATGATTGTTTACAAACTCTGGGTGATCCGGTGGGAACAGACCCGGAAGACGGAAAATGATGCGGCAGAGGCGTGATGGAGAATAACGTTCCAAACAAAAATCACAGCGATTATGCGAGAGCGCTTGACGTTGCGTTGAAGGCGGGGGCGCTTCTTCTCGAGAGCGGCGCGGAGATCCGGCGGGTGGAAGACACCGTGATCCGGATCGCTTCCCATTTTGACCTGAACGTGCAGACCACGGTGTATTCCCTGACGAGCGCATTGTTCATCTCTGCAGAAACGCCGGATCATTCCGAGACTTTCTCGAAGGTCCTGCAGGTGCCGATGAAACGGATGCGCTTAAACCATCTGATTCGGTTAAACCAGCTTTCGAGAGACCTTTCCGCCGGCAAATACACGCTGGAAGATGCGGAAAAAGAGATCGAGGATATCGCGACCGAAAAGGATCCGCCGTATCTCATCCGGATCGTTGCGGCGCTTCTCGCCTCGTTCTGCTTCGCCTTGCTGTTCGGCGGCAGTTTCTTAGAAGGTGCGGTCGCGGCCGCGGCCGGCATGATCGCGTTCCTTTTCGTCTCCGGACCCGGCGCGCGCATTTCGAAACTCATAGCGAATTTCACGGGAGGCGCGATCTTTTCCCTGTTTGCGATCCTCGTACCGATGCTCCTGCCTCAGGCGGGCTTCCGGTCGGTCTACATTATGCTCGGCGCAATGATGCCGCTCGTCCCCGGCGTTTCGTTTATGAACAGCTTCCGGGATTTCGCGAACGGCGATTATCTTTCCGGAACGATTCGCCTTCTGGACGCGATCCTCATCGGGACCTGCCTCGCATCCGGCGCGGCCGTCATGTGGCGGCTCATTGAATTCGTGGGAGGGCTCATCGGATGAACTGGCTGACGGTCCTGATCCACGTACTTGCTTCCTACGTCGCGACGGCTTCCTTCGCGGCGGTGTTCCAGTGCCCCTGGAAACTGCTTCCGCTCGCCGGGATCCCCGGCGTGGTCGCATGGATGACGTATTATCTTCTGAAGCCCGTGATCGGGCTCGGATTCTCGATGTTTGCGGCGGCATTATTGCTCACGCTGGCGGCAAGGGTCCTCTCGGTGCGAAAAAGGTGCCCTCTGACCGTTTTTCTCGTGGCGGGCATCATTCCCCTTGTCCCCGGTTCCGGCGTCTTTTTGGGCGTATTTCACCTCTTACAGCGCGATTTCGGTTCAGCGCTCGTGAAAGGCACGGAAACCTTCATGACCTGCGGCGCGATTCTGCTCGGCATCACGTTCATTTCCATGATCCCGCAGAAGGTCTTCAACCTGATCCGGAAAAAAGACCGGACGGAAAGACGTTCGAAAGAGGATCGCCGGGCCGTGAAGAAAAGCAAGAAGGAGGCGCGTGGATGAAGACGAGGATCCTCACCCTGACGCCTGAAAACGGGGAGGAAGCTGCGCGCATTGCAGCAGACGTGCTTGCAAAAGGCGGACTCGTCGCGTTTCCGACCGAAACCGTTTACGGCCTCGGCGGCAATGCCCTCGATGAAACGGCGGCGGAGCGGATCTATCAGGCGAAAGGCCGTCCTTCCGACAATCCGCTGATCGTCCACGTCGGCAGCATTCCCGCAGTTCGTCCGCTCGTGAAGCGGATCCCGAGAAAAGCGTCGAAACTGATGAAGGCGTTCTGGCCGGGACCGCTCACGATCATTTTCGAAAAATCCGGCCTCGTGCCGGAGAGAACGACGGGCGGTCTCAAGACCGTGGCGGTCAGGATGCCGTCGCATCCCTTTGCGAATCTGATGCTTAAGACGTCTCCGGTGCCGGTCGCCGCACCGTCGGCGAACAAGTCCGGGCGGCCCTCGACGACGAATGCAAAACACGTCATCGAAGACCTGAACGGGAGGGTGGATCTCATCATTGACGACGGCAATGCCCCGATCGGCGTCGAGTCGACGATCATTGATTTAACGGGGCCGGTCCCGGTGCTCCTTCGTCCCGGACACATCACGAAGGAAGAACTGGAAGCCGTGATCGGACCGGTGGAAACGGACCGCGCCGTCGAGCGGGAGAGCATCATTTCAAAACAGACGGAAACGGTCCGGCCGAAGGCGCCCGGCATGAAATACCGGCATTACGCACCGAAAGCGCCGCTCACTGTCGTCAGCGGCACCGAAGAAAACATGAAAGCGTATCTTTCTTCGCAGTCGGACAAAAAGACCGGGATCCTCACGGTGGAAGAGCGGCGCGACTGTTTTCCGGAGGCTTTTGCAGTCCTTACGGCCGGAAAGAAGAACGACGTGCTTTCGATGGAACGGGAACTCTTCGATGCGCTCCGGGAATTCGACGCATTGCCGGTCGAACGGATCTATGCGGAGGACCTCTCGAAATACGGCGCCGGAGAGGCGGTCATGAACCGGTTGTTAAAGGCGGCCGGCGGAACTCTCATCAACGTCTGATCCTTACGAGACGTCGCGTACGCGGCGGGTTGAAACGGATTGGAAAAGAATGATAAAACGAGCGCACCGGAAGCGGTGCGGAACGGAGGGAATCATGTTAGTCATTGCGTGTGATCACGGCGGATACGAACTGAAACTAGAGATCATGAAGCATCTCGAGAAGCGCGGCACGGCCTACCGGGACCTCGGCTGCGATTCGCTGGCATCCGTGGATTATCCGATCTACGCGAAGCGCGTCGCGACGGCGATCCAGGAAGGCGAAGCGGACCGGGGCATCCTGATCTGCGGAACGGGCATCGGCATCTCCATCACGGCGAACAAGCAGAAGGGCATCCGCGCCGCGCTCTGCACGGACTGCTTCATGGCGGAGATGACGCGCCTTCATAACGACGCGAACGTGCTCGCGCTCGGCGGAAGAGTCGTCGGACCGGGCCTTGCGCTGAAGATCGTGGACACGTTCCTCGATACGCCGTTTTCCGGTGAGGAACGTCACGCGCGCCGGGTCAAGATGATCGAGGAGGTCTGACCATGTACGAACGGAAGGACCACATCAACTGGGACGAGTATTTCATGGGCATTGCCATGCTTTCCTGCCAGAGGTCCAAGGACCCGAACACGCAGGTAGGCTGCTGCATCGTGAGTCCGAGTCACAGGATCCTCTCGGTCGGATACAACGGCTTTCCGAACGGCATTCCGGACGAGGAGTTCACCTGGGCAAGAGAGGGCGAGGACAATAAGTATTTCTATACGACGCACAGCGAGCTGAACGCGATCTTAAACTATCGCGGCGGCACTTTAGACGGCGCAAGGATGTACGTGACGCTCTTTCCCTGCCAGGAATGCGCGAAAGCGATCATTCAGTCCGGCATTGCCTCCGTGTATTACAAGGACGACAAATATGCCGACACGCCGGGCGTCATGGCGTCGAAGCGGATGCTCGCGAGAGCCGGCGTGGAGTTCAAGCAGTACGAACCCACCGGACGAGAGATCGTTCTGAACGTCTGATCCGCCCGCCCCGGGACCGGAGGCAATGATGAAAAAAGACCGGAGCTTTCTCAAAAATCTGGTATTGATCTCGCAGGTCGGGATCACGATGCTCGTGCCCGTCGGCCTCATGCTGGCGCTCGGGCTGTTTCTTCGCGACCGCCTCAATGCCGACTGGATCCTGATCGTTGCCGTTTTGCTCGGCATTTCGGGCGGCATGTCCGCGGCGTGGGCGGTACTGAAGAAGTTCGCGCCGAAACCGGAAGACGATGAAAAAAGAGAAGAGTACGATCTCATGAAAAACTGGAAAGAGGAAGAAAAAGGGAAGGATCAGAGCCAAACGGACGACGACACGCTGCTGTAGATCCCCCGATTTCGGCACTGCCGGGAGAATGCATGAAGAACCGATACGTGGATGAACTCCGGGCCGAAGCCGGCCTGGAAGAAGAGGACGAGATCCCGGAAGAGAACATTCTTCCGGTCCTGCCCTGTGAAGAAGAGAAGACGGTCCGTGAAACGATGAAGACCGTCTTTTTCTTCATGGGCGTTCTCTTTCTCATCGAAGCGGTCATCGTCCTACTCTTCATCGGCGGACCGCTGGTTCAGCCTACGTGGGACAAATGGAAAGCCCTTCTCGGCCTCGTCATCGGAGAGGCGTTCGGCGTGCTCTGGTTTCTTTCCATCTCAAGTCAGATCCGGCACGTTCTGGATCTTCAGGAGCATCAGGCAAAAAACAGGATGAGGCTCGGTGCCGTCCTGCGCTTCCTGCTTCTGGCTGCCGTCGTCGTCGGCGCCTATTTCACGCGCATCGTGGATCCGATCCTCATCCTGGTCGGTGTATTCAATTTGAAATTGTCCGCGTTTTTGTCAGGGTTTTTCAATAAAAAGCACGCCTAACGTTCCGGGACCGCAGTGCGAGGAAATCACCCCGCCGGCATTGGTCTCGTGGATCTCCTTGAAATAATTCAAAGATTTCAGATACTCGAATACCGCGTCAACGGCTTCCTGATCCACACCGATGGAATATGTGATGAACACGTGTTCCGGAAGAGCATTCAGAAGTTTCCCTTCCATTTCCTTCGCATAATCCGAGATCACGCGGGACATCTTCCCGCGGTATTTTTGTCCGGGTTCCATGCGGCCGTCCACGACGTTGATCCGGGGATGCAGTTTCAGCATGCCTCCGACGAGCGCCGCGACCCCGTTGCAGCGTCCGCCGCGGTAAAGATAAATGAGGGTATCCACGACGAAACTCGCCGAGACTCTCGGGCAGATGGATTCGAGATAGGAGACGATCTCCTGACGGGAAAGCCCTTCCTTCGCTTTTTCCGCCGCGGCAATGACCTGCAGTCCGATCCCGGTGGAGAGGTTCCGGGAATCCACGACGCTGATCCGGTCTTCCCGGCCGAGTTCTTCCGCGGCCAGCCTCACTACGTTCATCGTGGTGGACATGTCGGAAGAAATGGGAAGAAAGATGAGCTCGTCCCCGTTGTCCGTATACTTTTTCAAAAATTCCTTTGCGTCTTCCGGATTCGGCGCCGAGGTCTTCGGCGTCCGCTTTACTTCGTCGGACCAGGCATAGATCTCTTCGGGCGAAATGTCGACGCCGTCCTTGTAGCTTTTATCATCCAGAATGACCTCCAGCGGCAGGACCGGAACGTCATAGCGTTCCAGGAGTTCCGGGCTGAGATCGGCCGTACTGTCCGTTGCAATTCGAATCATGTTTCCTCCTTACGGCTCCTTTCACCGGAGCCTTGTGAAATAATCAATCCAGGACCACGTGTCCGTAGCCCTGTTCATCGATCGTGATCTTCGTACCGTAGGGCGCGGACATTGCCTGAAGACGTTCCAGAATGCCGAGACCGAATCCCGGTTCCGGATAGCCGGTCCGCCAGCGTTCCAGGCCGAAGCCCAGGGAGAGCGGCATCAGGTCGATCTTCGTCACGCGGTCGTCTTCCAGCTCCACGTAGGGCAGATAGGCTTCGTAGACGCGCGTGTCCGTGCAGAGTCCGGCAGTATGGTCCTTCGTTCTGCGGACGTAGATGTCGGTCAGCATTTCGTCGCTCGTCATGCCGAGTTCCGTGTACTGATCCTCGGGGGAATCGACCGCAACTTCGTCCTGAAACACGAAGTTCCCGAGGCAGTAGAAGATGGGGCGTCCCTTGTAGATCTCGATCGGACGGATGAGGTGCGGTCCGTGACCGACGACCGCGCTCGCGCCGGCGTCAATGCACTTTCTGCAGAACTCTTCAAAGAACATTGCGGGGATCTCCTTGTTCGGTCCGCCGAGATCGTGCGAGTGCGCGCTGACGACGACGTAATCCGCAAGCTTCCGCGCATTCCGGATCTCCTGTTCGATGCGATCCATGTCGATCGGATTGGGATGGGTGAGGAACGAAGGCTTGTCGCCGACGGAAACCGTGAGGCCGTGGAAGGAGATCGTGCCTTCCTTAAGCGGCGGACGGAAGCCTTCGGAGCGCGAGACGTCATCGGCCGCGTCCATATGACTGATCGTTTTCGCCTCGTTCATGGCGTCGAACTCGGGTTTGGTGACGACGAGTTCTTCCGTATGACGGAGCCCGTTCACGCCGGGACGGCCCGGGAAACGGCGGGACTGCTTGCCGGCCAGGGCCGCGACGTTCGTCATCGAAGAGGTGACGCCGATGACGCCGAGCGATCCTTTTTCAGTCTCCAGAAACGCCGGAGCGGCCGCTTCATTCAGGTTCTTTCCGATGCCTGCGTTCGGGATCCCGGCTGCGCGCACCGTTTCGATCGTCTTCAGGAGGCCGTTGTAGGCGAAATCCATCGTGTGGTTATTCGCGCTCGTGACCATGTTGAATCCGTAGCGGAGCGTGTCCTGAAACACCTCCGGATCGGCCCTGAGATATGCGCCGCCGTAGAAGGCACTGCCGAAACAGGTGTCGTCGGTGAAAACGGTCTCCAGATTAAAGAACCGGAAATCGCCGCGCTTGATGAAGTCCCGGACCTCCGGAAACCCTGCATACGTTTCGGGCATTCTTCTCTGCACGAGAAAGTCGCCCGCAGCGGTAAAGGAAAGCTTGCTTCGCATCATTGCACCTCCGTATGACGTGAGATATTTAAAAAACATTATATCATTTCAACGGAAGATTATCAAGTTTAGAAACGGATTTGCTGCGGGACCGGGTTCGGAACGGAAAAACGTTTCAGGGAAGGCTTGCCACAGCGGAAAAGGTTTGGTATAGTGAACGAAAGAGAAGACCGGAGCAAAACCGGAAGAGGAGGCCTGCAATGAAACGGCGCTGGACGAAGGAAGAAGCATGGAACTGGTATGAAGCTTATCCGTGGATCCGCGGCTGCAATTACATGAGCGCGGACTCGGCGAACCGGGTCGATCAGTGGCAGTCTCTCGGGTTTGAGGAGCGGATGAAGACGACGGAAGAAGAGTTCCGCCTCGCCCGGGAAACGGGGTTCAATTCCATTCGCGTGCTCATTGAATACGTGGTCTGGAAAGAGGAACACGACGGATTCCTCGAGCGGTTTGACCGGTACCTCGACCTTGCTGCCAAGTACGGCCTTTCCGTCATGGTCGTGCTTGCAAACGACGGTATGCCGGCGAAGGGACCGGACTATAAATTGCCTTATATCGGGGAGCAGACATACGATTGGGGATACCACGGCGGAAGAAAGCATTCCCCGCACGCGGTCCAGACGGAGCCTGCGCCGCATTTCTATCTGGACGATCCTGAATCGCGGGAAGACTATTTCCGGATGGTGAGCGAGATCGTCCGGCTTCACAGGACGGATGAGCGGATCATTGTCTGGGACGTATATAACGAGGCCGGACACAGCAACCGGAAGGAGATCTCGATCCCGAACGTGAAACGGATGTTTGAACTCGTCCGGGCGGAGGACCCCGTACAGCCGCTGACCGCCTGCGTCTGTCCGAGACGGGACGAAGCGAGGGAACTCCCAGAGATCGAGAAGATCTGTCTCGAAAACTCCGACGTGATCTCGTATCATTACTATCACAATTTCCAAAGACACGCGGAGATCCTCAAACATCTGAAGGCGTACGGCCGGCCGCTGTTCTGCACGGAGTGGCTCTGCAGGTGCTTTCACAATAACGTCGCGGATCTTTTCCCTTTGTTCTATATGGAGAGGATCGCCTGCTACAACTGGGGATTCGTCGCCGGCAAGTATCAGACGTACGAGCCGTGGGAACTCGTCTGGACCAACGTGGAGAACGGGACTTACGACGACGTCCACGTGGATTTTACGAAATGGTTTCACGATCTGTACCGCCCGAATCACCGGCCTTACGACCCGGAAGAGATCCGGATCATACGAAAATATGCCGGTCTGGCCGACCGGGAATTTGCGGAAAAGAGGGAAAGGAAGGACCTGAGAGATCAAAAGATCTGACGGAAGGGTTTTTCTTGCAAGAAACGCGGGTTTGTGTTACGCTTGCAGACAGGAACAGCGGACGGGGCAACGCGTCCGGAAGGAAGGTGGATTTATGAATAAACGGCTTTTGACGGTACTGATCCTCGTGATCGCGCTTTTGATGAATGCGCTTTCAGGCTGCCTCGGGACGGTCGCGATCATCGGCGGACTGAATCCGGACGTTTTTACGGAGCCGGAATCCGAAGCGCCTCCGAAAACGGAGTCTCCGTCAGGAACTGAAAAGCCGACGGAACCGGAAACCGAGCCGCAGACGGAAACGGAAGCTCCTCCGGAAACCGTTCCGGGAGGCGAAGTCGACGAAGAGGAAATGGCGGCGTTCCGGGAGTTTACCGACGAGATCCTGGAATTCCTGCTCGTCGGAAGCACACTGAACTTGCATACGGTGTTCGCGGAGCCGGAAAAAGCCGGGATCACCATGACGGAAGTGAAACTCCCTTCGCTGGACTTCGAGAACGGAGCCACAGAAGAGTACAACGATTTCATCCGGGACTGCCTCGCTGAACTGGCTGATTTTGACCGCGAGAAGCTCGATGAGGAAGCGCAGATCACCTATGACAGCCTGAAGCGTTATCTGGAACTGGAGAAGGAAAGTGCGGGGCTGGACCTTTATTACGATCCGCTGACGAAGGATTACGGGCTTCCGACCAATCTTCCGATCGAATTCGAAGAGTACGCTTTTTACCGCGAATCCGACGTGCAGGACTACTTGGAACTCCTCGGTCTCGTGCCGGACCTGTTCCGGGAGATCCTCGATTTTGAGGAAAAAAGGGCGGATGCCGGTCTTTTTATGGAAGACTTCCTGCTTGAGAAGGCGATCGATCAGTGCGATACTTTCCTGGAGGGAAAAGAGGACAGCTTCCTTTTTTCTTCCTTTGAAGCGCGGCTCGAGGCACTTGATTTAAGCGAAGAGAAGAAGCAGGCGTACGTTGAGGAAAACCGGAAACTGGTTTCGGAAACTTTTTATCCGGCATACGAAGAATTGAAGGAAGGACTCGTGAAGTTCCGGGGCAGGAACGAGACCGAGGGCGGCCTCTGCAATTTCCCGGACGGAGAGCGGTATTACACCTATCTTCTGAAATCGAAAACCGGATCCGACATGTCGCCGGAGGAAATGATCGAACGGCTGGAGCGCGCGTTGAACGAAGACATGACCAGGGTCGTTCTCGTGAACATTGACGATCCCAATGCCGTCAACATCATTCTCCGGGAAGATTATTATCCGACGACGGATCTGAAGGAGTGTCTGGAGATCCTGAAGGAAAAGATGAAGGACGATTTCCCGGAGATCCCGGACGTGTCGTATAAGGTCCGTTATCTCGACGAATCGCTCCGGGAGTTCATGTCGCCGGCGTTTTACATGATCCCGCCGATCGATCGCAGCGTTGACAATTCGATCGTCGTCAACTGTGATCCCGGAGACGAGCCGGAAGACATTCTGATCACGCTTGCCCATGAGGGATATCCGGGACATCTCTATCAGAACAATTACTTCGTGAGCCGGTGCCATTTCCCGCTCCAGAGGATCCTGGAAACGCTCGGATTCGCAGAAGGATACGCGAAGTACGTCGAGCATCTGTCGTATGATTACATTGACGGCATTTCCGAGGCGGAAGCGAAGATCCTGCGGCTCAATGCACGTCTCGTCATGTATCTCTATGCACGCGTCGATCTCGGCATCCATTACGAAGGATGGACCGAGGACCAGATCGCAGACTACATTGAACCGTATCTGGAATCCCCGGAATACGTGGCGGAGTGGATGTACGAACACATGCTCGGAGATCCGGCGAGTTACGAACCGTACGTCATCGGAGAACTGGAGATCCTGGACATCCTCGATGCGGCCGAAGACGCGGCCGATGCTGCCGGGGAGGAGTTCGATCTGAAAGCATTTCATGAGAAACTTCTGAACGTGTCCTATGCGCCGTTCGGCGTCATCAGGGAATACATTCTCGGCAGGGAGTGAAAGGAGCAAAAATGGGCGTTTTTCAGTCTTTGGAAGAGGCACGTGCATATTTTCAGGGCGATACCTTCGCGACCGGCAACGGCATGGAGATCCTGGAGATCGGCGAAGGCACGGCGACGGCCGGAATGACGTTGGACGGACGGCACAAAAACGCGGAAGGCGGCGTCATGGGCGGCGTGATCTTTACGCTTGCGGACTTCGCCTTCGCGGCGGCGGCGAACAGCGTGCACCGGCCGACGGTCGCCATGCAGGTCAGCGTGAATTATCTCTCCGCGCCGAAGGGCAATGTTCTCACCGCGAAAGCGCGCCAGTTGAAGGACGGGCGGACCTCCGCAGTCTACGTCGTCAGCGTTTTTGACGGGCAGGGACGCCACGTCGCCGAGTTTACCGGAACGGGGTTCAAACTGTAGTCCCCGGGTTTGACAAAACGGCATAAAAGGTGTATTCTATTAAACGGTCGAGAGATATTTCGGCCGTTTTCGTATGTAAAAAAACGGAGGTCGGCATGGAGGAAATCAAGCGCGTGGAACGGAACCTCATCCACCACGGTCACGTCTTCGATTATTATGAGGATACGATGGAGATGCCGGACGGAAAACGGCATATCTGGGATACCGTCGTGCATAACGGCGCGGCGGCAGTCGTGGCAGTCCGAAACGACGGAAAGATCCTGCTCGTCAGGCAGTACCGGAACCCCGTGGAGCGGGAAACTCTGGAACTTCCGGCGGGAAAGCGGGATTCTGCTTCCGAATCGACGTACGACTGCGTGATCCGGGAACTCGAAGAGGAGACCGGATTTCAGGCGGGAAAAGTCGAGCTGCTGCTGAAGTTTGCGAGCGCCATTGCCTATTCCACGGAGCTGATCGACATCTACGTGGCGACCGGGCTCGTTCCGACCGCCGCACATCCGGACGAAGACGAATTCATTGACGTCGAAGCCTATACGGCGGACGAACTCAAAGAGATGATTTTCAACGGTACGATCCAGGACTCGAAGACGATCGCGGGAGTGCTGGCGTATGCGGTCAAATACGGGAAATGAAAAGAGACGCGCCAAAGGCGCGGCAGGAGGGTATAAAATGACGAAGATCGATGTGATTTCGGGATTTTTGGGCGCGGGAAAGACGACGCTCATCAGGAAACTGTTAGAAGAGGCGCTTCAGGGCGAGCAGATCGTGCTCATCGAAAACGAATTCGGTGAGATCGGCATCGACGGCGGGTTCTTAAAGGACGTCGGCGTGAACATCACCGAAATGAGCCAGGGCTGCATCTGCTGTTCCCTGGTCGGCGATTTCGGTAAGGCGCTCCGGCAGGTAGTTTCGGACTTCCATCCGGACCGCGTGATCATTGAACCGTCGGGCGTCGGAAAACTGTCGGACGTCATGGCGGCAGTGAACCGCGTGGCGGCGGAGTGCGACATTGAACTGAACTCGGCGACGACGGTCGCGGATGCGAACAAGTGCAAGGTCTACATGAAGAACTTCGGCGAATTCTACGACAATCAGATCGAGAACGCCGGCGCCATCGTGCTTTCGAGAACGCAGTTCGTGTCGGAGGAGAAATTGGCGGAAGTGCTGGAACTGCTGCGCTCGAAGAACGCGAAGGCGCGCATCATCACGACGCCTTGGGACGAACTCGACGGAAAGAAGATCCTTTCCGCGATGGAGGACTCCGAGGACCTGACGAAAGAACTCATGGCCCTTGCGGCGTCTCACGACGACGATGACGACGATGATGACGACGAGCACGAGCACCATCACCACCACCATCACGATGATGACGATGACGAACACGAGCATGAGCACGAGCACCATCACCACCATCATGACGATGATGACGACGATGACGACGAGCACGAGCACCATCATCACCATCATTACGACGAAAACGGAGTCTGCAGCTGCGGACATCACCATCATCACCACGGCCACGACGCGGACGAAGTGTTTACAAGTTGGGGACAGGAATCCCCGAAGAAGTTCGACCGCGAAACGCTGGAGAACATCCTCGAGAAACTGTCGGAGAGCTCGGAGTACGGCATGATCCTCAGGGCGAAGGGCATGGTGCCGCTGACCGACGGTTCCTGGGCGTATTTCGATCTCGTTCCGGGCGAGTGCGAGGTCAGAAGCGGCGCACCGGAGTATACCGGGCGGTTCTGCGTGATCGGATCGGATCTCAAGGAAGACGGTCTGAAGGAACTCTTCGGACTGTGACGGAAAGAGGCAAGGCATGGCGAAAAAAGACCCGACGATCCCGGTATACCTCATCACGGGATTTCTGGACGGCGGAAAGACGAATTTCCTGAAATACACGCTTCAGGAGCCGTATTTCAACGACGGCAGTCATTCGCTCGTCATTCTGACGGAGGAGGGCGAAGAGGAGTTCGATGCGAAGATCCTGAAGAAGACTCATTCGAACCTCGTGATCCTCGACGACGTGGAAAACCTGACGACGGAGTATCTGGAAAGCCTTCAGATGCTTTACGCTCCGGAGCGCGTGCTCATTGAATACAACGGCATGTGGGACCTGCAGAAGATCCTGACTTTGAAACTGCCGGCGTTCTGGCTCGTCTACCAGATCATCACGATCCTGGACGGAGCCAATTTCGGACTGTATCTGAACAACATCAAAAGCCAGTCGATGGCGCTCCTCATGAACACCGACATGGTGATTTTCAACCGGTGCCGGAAGGACACCGACCTCGTCCGCTACCAGAGGACGGTCCGCTCGGTGAACGCCCGCTGCGCGCTGATCTTCGAGGACGAAGAGGGCAATGAACTGGAATGCCCGGAGCCCGACCTTCCGTATTCCCTCGAGACGGATCCGATCGAGATCACGGACGAAGTCTGGGGCTCGTTCTTCTTGGACCTGCAGGAGCATCCGAAGCGCTACGTGAACAAGAACATCCGCTTTTTGATGCAGATCATGCAGGATAAGAAATTCCCGAAAAACATGTTCGTCGCAGGCCGCCGGGCCATGACGTGCTGCGAGGCGGACATCCGTTTCCTGCCGTACATTTTCATTTACGAAAAGGCGTCTTCATTGCCGAACGGCGGCTGGGCCACGGTCACTGCGAACATGAAGTGGCAGTTCCACGACGGCTACCAGGAAGAGGGCCCGGTCTTTTACGTGAACGAGCTGAAACTGGCGAATCCTCCGGCGACGGAACTCATCACGTTCTGAGGACGGTCGGCGGACTTTTTTCACGGGCGGAAACAAAATGTGAAAACCTGTTAAAATTTTCACAAAAAAAGAATCGAACGCCTAAAATATTGTTGCAAAACATAGGAATTATGTTAGAATATACTTATGCCATTATGACCGTATTGCTGTCAATGTGATTCGGTTTGGAGCCGGAGCGTTAGACCGGCGTAAAAAAACAGGAGGAGTCTGTTCATGAAAAAGAAAATCAGCAAAATCCCTTTCAACGGCACCAAGGAGCAGGAAGCGGAACTGATGGCCTTCATCGATGAGAATAAGGCCGACAAGTCGAACCTCATGGTGGTGATGCAGAAGGCCCAGGACATCTACGGCTATCTGCCTTTCGAAGTGCAGAACATGATCGCGGAAGGCATGGAAGTTCCGCTCGAGAAGGTGTACGGCGTCGCGACGTTCTACGCGCAGTTCAACCTTTCCCCGAAGGGCAAGTACAACGTTTCCGTCTGCCTCGGCACTGCCTGCTACGTGAAGGGATCCGGCGCGATCTTTGAGAAACTTCAGGAAAAGCTCGGCATCGGTCCGGACGAGTGCACGATGGACGGCAAGTATTCGCTTACGGCTTCCCGCTGTGTCGGTGCCTGCGGCCTTGCGCCGGTCATGATCGTGAACGACGACGTATACGGCCGGATGACCGTGGATCAGATCGACGGCATCCTTGCGAAGTATCAGGATTGAGTTTCTGCCGTCAGAGAGGATAGTCAATGAAGATCGCTACCGTTAGAGAACTCCTGAACGCAGAGATCGTCTGCGGAGAGGAACTTCTGGAAGAGCACGTGTATTCCGCCTGCGGTTCCGACATGATGAGCGACGTTCTGGCCTATGTGAAGGATCAGGCGGTCCTGCTCACCGGGCTTGTGAATTCACAGGTCATCCGGACTGCGGAAATGATGGATATGGTCTGCATCGTGCTCGTCCGTTCGAAAAAACCCACGGAAGAGATGGTCCGGCTGGCGAAGGCTTCCGGCATCGTCATGATGACGACGGAATACCGGATGTACGACGCCTGCGGCATGCTTTATGCGAACGGACTCATCGGAAAAAAGGTCCGTCATGACTGAACCGCTGGTTTTTCGGTTTAACGTGGACGGTTCCGATTTCACCTCCGCGGGCCAGGCGTCCGTGCATGTGAAGAAGAATCTCCGCGAACTCGGACTTCCGCCGGAAATCATCCGCCGGGTCTCCATCGCCATGTATGAAGGCGAGATCAATATGGTCATTCATGCAAACGGGGGAGTGGCAGAAGTCATCGTTTCGGAAGACGCGGTCGAGATCGTCTTAAAGGATCAGGGCCCCGGCATTCCGAACGTGGAGCAGGCCATGCAGGAAGGGTTCTCCACCGCGCCGAGTTCCGTCCAGTCTCTGGGCTTCGGTGCCGGCATGGGACTTCCGAACATGAAACGGTATACGGATACGATGGAGATCGAGACCGAAGTCGGTGTCGGCACCACGATCCGTATGAAGATCTTTTTAAAGTAACGCGAACGGAGCGCGCATGGATCAGTACGTACATTCGGTTCTTTTAGACAGGGAGAAATGCAGCGGTTGTACGACCTGCCTGCATCATTGCCCGACGGAGGCCATCCGGATCATTGGCGGAAAGGCTTCCATTAATTCGAACCGTTGCATCGACTGCGGCGAATGCATCCGCCAATGCCCTCACCAGGCGAAGAAGGCGGAGGCGGGACTCCTCGAAAACATGAACCGCTTCAAGTGGAAGATCGCATTGCCGGCCCCCACCTTGTATGCTCAGTTCGAAAATATGGACGACGTGGACTACGTGCTGAACGGTCTCAAAAAGATCGGATTCGACGACGTCTTTGAAGTCTCGAAAGCCGCGGAGTTCGTTTCGGCCTATACGCGGCTTTACATTAAGACGGAGGGCGTCCGCATGCCGGTCATTTCGTCGGCCTGCCCCGTCGTCGTCCGCCTCATCAATCTGGTCTTCCCGTCCTTGAAGGATAACATCATGAAGCTTCTGCCGCCCGTCGAGGTCGCGGCGCTCATGGCGAAGGAACGGGCGAAGAAGATGCATCCCGAGTTTTCCGAAGAGGAGATCGGCGTCTGCTTCATTTCTCCCTGTCCCGGAAAGGTCAGTTACGTAAACAATTACAGAGACAAACTGAATCTCCACGTGGACGAGGTCGTCTCCATCAAGGACGTGTACTTCCTGCTCATCAATGCGATGAAGCGGGACGGTCAGCTGGAGACCCTTTCGGATTCCGGCATGATGGGTGTCGGCTGGGCGTCGTCGGGCGGCGAATCCACCGCCATCTTAAACGAGGGCTACCTCGCGGCGGACGGCATTGAAAACGTGATTCACGTGCTGAATCAGATCGAAAACGGAAACATTCCGCCGGTGAGGTTCATCGAGCTGAATGCCTGTCCGGGCGGCTGCGTCGGCGGCGTGCTGACCGTGCAGAATCCTTTCATTGCGAAGGCGAGACTGCAGTCGTTGCGCAGGTATCTCCCGATCTCGATGAATCATCTGGAGGGAGACGAAAAATACATTCCGACCGAGTTCTTCTTTGAAAAACTCGCGGAATACGAACCGATCAGCCGTCTGAGCGAGAATATGGCGGAGTCGATGCGGATGATGTCCGACATTCAAAGGATCAAGGGCGAACTTCCCGGAATCGACTGCGGCGCCTGCGGGGCGCCGACCTGCAGAGCCCATGCGGAAGATCTGGTCCGGGCGGGAAAAACGGATTTTGACTGCCCGATCCTGAAGGCGAGGGCGTAAGACATGACTGTCAGGGAACTTTTGGAACAGGGATTCACCGAAGTGACGATCCCGGAACCGGACCGCGAGATCCGGGGCGCCTATATGGGCGACCTCCTGTCCTGGGTCATGGGACGCTGCAGGGAAGACGCGGCGTGGCTTACGATCATGTCGAACGTGAACGTCATTGCCGTCGCGTCGCTCGCGAATCCGGCGGTCGTCGTCCTGACGGAAGGCGTGACGCTGCCGGACGAGATCCGCATCCTTGCCGAATCGAAGGGCGTGAACGTGGTCTCTACGGAACTTCCGTCTTACGAAGCGGCCGTCGAACTTTCGAAACTGATTTCATGAACCGGTACACCTACGATCTGCACGTTCATTCCTGTCTGTCGCCCTGCGCGGACAATGACAACACGCCGAACAACCTGGCGGGGATGGCGGCGTTGAACGGCATTCAGATCATGGCGCTCACGGATCACAATTCCTGCCGGAACTGTCCCGCGTTTTTTACGGCCGCGAAGCGCTACGGCGTGATCCCGGTCCCCGGCATGGAACTGACGACCGCGGAAGACATTCATGTGGTTTGTCTCTTTGAAAATTTGGAAGACGCGCTTTCGTTTAATGACGAAGTCGACTCGAGAAGGATCCTGATCCCGAACCGGAAGGACATCTTCGGAGACCAGTTCATCATGGACGAAAACGATGAGATTTCCGGCGAGGAACCGAATCTGCTTTCGAACGCGACGACGATCTCGCTCGACGAGGCGCCGGAGATCGTCGGAAAATACGGCGGCGTGTGCTATCCGGCACACATCGACCGCGAGGCGAACGGAGTCATTGCCGTTCTCGGAACGTTTCCGGAAAGCCCGTATTTTTCCGCGGCGGAGCTCCATTTTGCGGAGAACCTCGGGAAGTATCCGGAAGAATTTCCGGTCCTGAAGGAAAAAACGCTCGTCGTTTCTTCCGACGCGCACTACCTCGGCGATCTGAGAGAAGAGAACGAGAGTTTTATGATCCCGGATGAGCCGTATTCCGGCGCGTTCGTCAGGAAAAACCTGATCCGGATCCTGAAAGGCGAAGCATGAAGGAATTGTCGTTAAACATTCTGGACATTGCGGAGAACTCCGTGAAAGCGAAGGCCGGCCTGACCGAGATCCTGATCACGGAAGATGAAAAGACGCTGAAGCTTCTCATCAGGGACGACGGCACCGGAATGGAAGAGGACTTTCTGAAACGGGTGACCGATCCGTTCTGCACGACGCGGACGACGAGAAAAGTCGGCATGGGCATTCCGCTCTTAAAGATGGAAGCCGAAATGACGGGCGGCTCTTTCCGGATCGATTCGGTTTCGGAAAAAAAGGATCCGGAGCATCACGGCACCGAGACGGAAGCCCTGTTTTACAAGGATCACATTGATTTCATCCCGCTCGGCGACGTTCAGTCTTCGATCGTGACGCTGATCCAGGGGCATCCGGACACGGACTTTCTGTTCCGGCACGTCATGCCGGAAGGCACGGTGGAACTGGACACGAGAGAACTGCGCGCGGTTCTGGGAGACGAGGTCCCGCTCAATGAATACGAAGTGATAAAGTGGATTGAGGACAGCTTGAAAGAGCAATACGAAGATCTGCATTCATGAATAATTAAACCATCTATCAAGGAGGAGCAGCAAATGAAATCTCTGGAGGAACTTCAGGCCATCAAGGCGAAGATGAAGGACAAAGTCGTTCTTCGTGAAGGTTCCGGCGACGTTCGTGTCGTGGTCGGCATGGCGACCTGCGGTATCGCAGCCGGCGCCCGCCCGGTGCTGAACGAGTTCGTGAAGGACGTCAGCGAAGAAGGTCTTTCCGACAAGGTGACCGTCTCCCAGACCGGTTGCATCGGCATCTGCCAGTATGAGCCCGTCGTGGAAGTGTTCGAGGCGGGAAAAGAAAAAGTCACCTACGTGAAGATGACCGCGGAAAAAGCGAAGGAAGTCGTGGAAAAGCATCTGAAGGGCGGAAAGGTCGTGTCCCAGTATACGATCGGCGCTTATCAAGCATAAATTTTTGGAGGAGATAAACAATGATTCGTGCACAAGTACTTATCTGCGGCGGCACCGGCTGCACTTCTTCCGGAAGCAAACAGATCCAGGAAGAGTTCAAGACGCAGATCGAGAAGAACGGTCTTCAGGATGAGATCAAGATCGTTCAGACCGGCTGCTTCGGCCTTTGCGCTCTGGGTCCGGTCGTCATCGTCTATCCGGACGGCACGTTCTACAGCCGCGTGACTGTGGAGAACGTGAAGGAGATCGTGGAAGAGCATCTTCTGAAGGGCCGTATCGTCGAGCACCTCGTCTACAATGACAAGGCCGTGACGGAGAAGGTCGAGGAAGAGATCCACACCGGACTGAAGGACACCCAGTTCTATAAGACGCAGAACCGTGTCGTCTTAAGAAACTGCGGCGTCATCGATCCCGAGAACATCGACGAGTACATTGCCATGGACGGCTATGCCGCGCTCGGCAAGGTCCTGACGGAAATGACGCCCGACGAGGTAATTCAGGTCGTGACGGATTCCGGTCTTCGCGGACGCGGGGGCGGAGGATTCCCGACCGGTAAGAAGTGGGCGTTCTGCAAGCCGGTTCAGGCTCCGCAGAAATACGTGGTCTGCAACGCCGACGAGGGCGACCCCGGCGCGTTCATGGACCGTTCCGTTCTGGAAGGCGATCCCCACGTCATCATCGAAGCCATGACGATCGCGGGTTACGCGGTCGGCGCGACGAAGGGCTATATCTACGTGCGTGCGGAGTATCCGATCGCCGTCAAGCGTCTTCAGATCGCCATCGGTCAGGCGAGAGAATACGGATTGCTCGGAAAGAACATTTTCGGCTCCGGCTTTGATTTCGATCGCACGATCCGTCTCGGTGCAGGCGCATTCGTCGGCGGCGAGGAAACCGCGCTCATGACCTCCATCGAAGGCAACCGCGGCGAGCCGAGACCCCGTCCGCCGTTCCCGGCCATTAAAGGTTTGTATGCTTCTCCGACGGTCGAGAACAACGTCGAAACCTTTGCGAACATCCCGCAGATCATCCTGCGCGGCGCAGAGTGGTTCGCTTCCATGGGTACGGAAAGATCCAAGGGCACGAAGGTCTTCGCGCTCGGCGGAAAG
>JAEEIV010000033.1 GCA_016281555.1 Lachnospiraceae bacterium
ACCTACGACACCTACTACGTGGCGCTGGATCAGAATTACTACCTTGGAACGTACAGCACCTACACGACGATCAGCGCAAGCAAGACTTCCTATCTGGAAGCGGCCGGTGCGGTCGACGTGAGCCAGTTCCCGGCACGTCTCGTGGAAGCCACGGAAGCGGGCGGCGAAAGCGGTTCCGGTACCGGTGAAGGCGGCCAGGGCGGTAACGAAGGCGGCCAGGGCGGCAGCGGTGAAGGCGGTCAGACGACGGATCCGGTGCTGAAGCCGACGAAGGACGTTTACACGGTCGATGAGATCGTTGCGATCCTTGCCGACTATGCGGACAACCAGATCTCCAGCGAGGAGTTCACGGTGACCGGCACTGCGACGGCGTCTTCCTACAACACCGGCTACAAGTCCTACACGGTATGGCTTGAGAGCAACGGCGACAAGACCAACACGAAAGCGCTCCAGTTATACAGCGCACAGCTGGCTACGACCATTACCGCCAATTATCAGGCGGAGAACGCAATGGCCGGCGCGACGCTGACCTGCAAGGGTTATCTGAAGAAGTACGTGAAGGACAATGAAACGACGCCGGAACTTTCCTTCCTCAGCGCAGCCAATTCTCCGACGGGTGCGGCGGCTTCTCCGCTCATCTCGAGCCTGACCGGCGGAACGCCCGCCAGCGGCAATGAAGGCGGCAGCGGCAGCGGCAGCGGAACTCAGACGGGCGGCACGGTGCTTGACTTCACGGCGCAGGAATACGCGAACCAGCAGGAAGTCACGACGCTTACCGTCGACAAGGTGACGGTCACGTTCTCCAAGGGAACCGGAAGCACGACGCCGAAGTACTATACGACCGGAACGGCAGTCCGGACCTATACGAAGAACACGATCACGGTCACCGTCTCCGGCACGACCGCGACGAAGATCGTTTTCACGCTCGGCAACCGCACGGATGAGTGCACTGCAAGCGTCGGCGATTTCGAGATCAACGGCAAGACTGCGACGTGGACCGGCGATTCGAATTCCATCGTATTCTCAGTCAGCACTGAGAACTCAAAGCAGTTCCACATCCAGAAGATCGAAGTCACGACCAAGTGATGAACTTCTTTCCGGAAGGAAAGCATTAAAATGCAGCAAAGGGGCCTGCGGATCATCCGCAGGCCCCCGGTTTTTTGTGAGATAAGTCTCCTGATGGAGTTGAACCGAATCCCCGGGGTATCATCAAACGACTCAAAAAGCTTCGCAAGAAGCTTTCAAAGGAGGATTCGTGAGATCCATGCCCTTATGCTCTTTATGTCGATCGGCGTGTCGACCGTTTCAAACGTGGCAATGAGCGTCTCCCCCAAATGAATCCCGGACCGATCATATGCATTCAGTTTTTGCGGAATGCCTGCCGTATAGTCTGCGTTTTCCATCATACCGAAGTGCTCCCAATAAAACGTGGTCCGCGTGCGGACGTTGAGCAGCGTAAAATCGGGATAGAGCGTGACATGCTTACAGAAAAGGGGCGCCTCATAAACGTAAGGCACGCCGGAGTCGAAGAGCAGATCGGCAATGATCTTCTCAGATTTGGAGCGGACGACCTCTCCTCCCTTGGTCTGAAATGACCGATTTATGGGAAAACCATTCGGCGTGCGGCTGCGCCTTTCCTCCAATTCGGTTTTCCATTTTGCGGCAAACGCTTCATCCGGCAATAAAACCGGCGTGATCAGCTTTTGTTTGGCAGGATGGATCGAAGAGAAGAGCAATGTTTTCTCAGAAGGCTGATACCGCTTCAGAAAAGCCTCGATGGTGCGCATTTCCTGCTCCAGCACCTGACTCAGTTTCAGAAGATATTCCTTGTCGGCAAGATGACGTGCCAGATCCTCGTCTTTCTTTCGGATATACTTGGATACTCCGTCCTTTGTCCAATAATACCTCATATGCTTATTGATCAAACTGACCCGCAAGCCTCCTTCGGGAGCGTCGCTGATCCGCCGATTGATCTCCGACAGAAGCGCTTTGTCCGCATCATATTCATTTTTCAAGCGTTCCAGCAAGCGATCCATCATAACCTCCGGAAGAGAAGATACCCCAAAAGAAAAAAGACTCTGATGAAAAGATAACTTCAAAGAAACAATAGCTTTGAGAAAAAGATGGGAATAGAATACCATTTTTATCTCAGGATGAACAGAAACAAACCGGCCGCTTTTTTGTCTGACAGTAAATGAACTTCAAGAAAAAACGCCGGTCGACAGCCGAGAATAAATTTTTTTCATGGCAGATCCGGCGCTTTTTCTATCGAATGACGATAAGAAAGCAAGTTATTTGTATATCTCGCAATTCAGGCTTACAAATCCCGCGAAAAATAAGCTGTATGGTGAAGAATGTGATCGCGGCTTATCCTTTTGCCCATTCGATAAGCCAGATTCTCTCGTGCCACGATTCGGGCTTACATATTTCGCGGAAATATAAGCCGGTCGAGAACAAATGTGATCGCGGCTTATCCTTTCGCTCATTCCATAAGCTGCATTCCGCCGTGCCGCGATTCAAACTAACTATTTTCGCGGAAATATAAGCCGGTTGAGAAAAAAAGCGGCCGCGGCTTATCCTTTTGCTCATTCCATAAGCCGTATTCCGTCGCACCGCAATTCAGGCTTACGAATTCCGAAAAAAATAAGCCCGGATTCCCAAAATGAAATCCAGGCTTATTTTTGTCCCGGCGTGGGGCTCTGCGCGCGCGGGAAGCTTCTTCCGGCCGGGTCCTCCCCGCGCCTACCGTAACTCTTTCAGCGCATTGAATACCCGGTACGCGGTGAGGTCCGTCCTGAGCGGCGTGATCGAGCAATTTCCGGCGAGGTACGCCGCCATGTCGGTCTCGGGGTCGCGGAATTTCTCGCTCTGTTCGACGAGATAGAGGACCGCCTTGTAGGTGTCATTGCCGCAGGATTCAAATTTGTCGTGCGCAAAGGCGCCTTCCTGCTTCGTGATGCGGAATTCTTTGAACGCGGGCGGGATATTCACATTATACAGATCGTGCAGTCCCAGCAGATCATGCTCCATGAAAAAGTCCCAGACGCGGTCGAATTCTTTCGCAGCCTCCTGAAGGCAGCCGACGTCCGTCGAAAACGCCACGGCGGGCAGTCCTTCGAGATGCGCCTCGAACGCTGCCGCGCAGGTTCCGGAGTAGGAGATGAAGTGCCCGGGATTGATGCCCCGGTTCATTCCGGAAAAAACGATGTCGAAAGGACCGAGTTTGTCCACGGCGATCCGGACGCAGTCCGCGGGGGTGGAATCGACCGTATAGGCCTCGATGCCGAGATCGTCGAGCACATGGCTCTGTTTGAACTCAAAAGGCCTCCGTAAGACGATGCTCTGCGAGCAGGCACTCTGTTCCTCCTTCGGCGCCACGACCGTGATTTGGCCTATTTTTCGCGCCCAGGAAGCGAGTAAACGGAGTCCCTCGCCGTGAATGCCGTCGTCGTTCGTGATCAGGATGTGCAATTCATTCTTTTCCATAAGTTTTTTCGCAGGATCGTTCCCTGCTTCAGAAATCTTCCGGATGAGACTGTTTATAAGTTTTCAGCATGAGGTCGGCGTCGGCAATGAGTGCGCGGACCTCTTCTTCGCTGTACACCGTCGCGCCGCTTGCCTGGGCATGTCCGCCGCCGTGGTAGTTCCGCGCAAGGCTTTCCACTTCGGTAAAGCGGGAGCGGAGCCTGACCCGGATCGAATCGTCGTCGTTTTCGATGAAGGCGAGCCAGATGAGCGAGCCGCGGATCGAGTCCATCAATGAGACGACGTTGCTCGCTTCTTCCAGTGAGAGGCCGCTTTCGATCCTCGTCGCGCGGTCCACGTACAGCCAGGCCACGCCGTGTTCCGTCCGCTGAATCTGTTCCGTCAGCTTCGCATTGAAGATCGTGACGTTGTAATCATCGATGTAGAGGTGCGCGTACAGGCGGTCCAGATCGATGTTTCGTTCCAGAAGCACGGCAGCGAGCCGGAGCGTGTCCGGACCGGTCCCGTCGTACCGAAAGCGCCCGGAATCCGTGACCATGCCGGCATAGAGCGCCGTGGCCGCCGTCCGGTCTAACGTCAGCCGGTCTTCAAACGTTTTGAAGAAGTCCACGATCATTTCGCAGGCGGAAGAGCGCCAGTCCTCGACCCAGGAAACGTCGCCGTAGGGTTTCGCATCAATGTGATGGTCGATCTTGACGAGCATGTCCCCCGAAACCGCCCTCGGATTCGAAATCCGGTCCAACGTTCCGGTATCCACGACGATGACGAGTGCGTTTTTGTAGTCTTCCTCCGAAGGTTTCGGACCCTCGTCGCCGAGAAAAGCGACGTACTCGGAATGATCCTCATTGTCCAGGAACACGCGCTTCTCCGGGAAAGAAGCGCGAAGGAGCGCCGCCAATCCCATCGTGGAGCCGACGGCATCGCCGTCCGGACGTTTGTGTCTGGAAATGATGACCGTGTCGTGTGATTCAACGGCGGAAAGAATTGCCTGTTTCTTGTCTTCGTTCATGTTTTACCCCGTATCATAAGATCCGGCCGCCGGCCGGAAAATCATTTGGTCATCGCTTTGAGGTCTCTCAGGAGTTCCATGGCCTGAGCGTGATCCTTCACGTCGCAGCCGCAGGCCTTTTCATGTCCGCCGCCGCCGTATTTCACCGCGATCGGCTGGATGTTGTAGCGGCTCGAACGAAGTTCGACGAGCACATTGTCCCCGTCTTCCGTGAAGTTCGCCCAGATATCAATGCCCCGGATGTCCGACATGACGTTGACCATGCCGCGGGAGACCCAGAACGCGTCTGTCACGCCGAGCGCCTCGAGATCTTTCCGGGAGTTGTAAATGTATGCTACCGTGCTGTTTTCAAAAAGCCGGATCTTCTCGATGAACCGCGAACGGAACTGAACGCGCGAAAGGTCTTCCGAGTAGAGATTCCGGTAAAGCGTCTGTGTGTCGACGCCTTCCTTCATTAAGAACGCCGCAAGTTCGAAGGTGCGGTCCGTCGTCGAATCGTAGCGGAAGCGTCCGGAATCCGTGACCATTCCGGTGAAGATCGCCGTCGCGGACTTCTTCGAGAGTTTCAGTCCCTGCTCCTTCGCAAGATACGCGATCATGCCCGCGCAGCTTTCAAAGGACGTGTCCACGAGTTCGAGATCGGTGAACGTTTCGCAGTAGATGTGGTGATCGATCCTTGCGGTTTTTGCAGCGAGGCGGAAACGGTCGTCGTTCACGAGACTTCTCTCCGCAGAATCGAGAATGATCGCCAGCGCGCCGTCGTAGGCTTCGTCCGGGATCTCGTCCATCACGGAACCGTCCATGAAGGCGTAGCGCGTCGTGGCGTCGCCGACCGTGTAGACGGTTTTTTTCGGGAAATTGGTCCGGATGAGTTCGGCGAGGCCGATCTGGCTGCCGAGCGCGTCTCCGTCGGGGTTCGTGTGCCGATGGATGATGATCCGGTCGGAAGATTTGATTGCATCAAAGATGGCTTCAAACATGGGGAAGGGTCCTTTCTTTTTCAGATGGCCGGTATTCGGTTCATTGCAGGTTCAGTTCCCGCAAGACCGTATCGTAACAGACGTCGAGCCCGTCGTCGTAGCGGATCGCAAAGTCGCAGAATTCGATGTTTCTGAACTCGAAGTCGATCGACATGATCCGGCTGACCTTGTCCTCGTCGGAAATGTCGCGATGCAGAAGATTCGTCAGGATGTTCTTCTTGTCGCGGTCCGTGAAGACCATGGCCGCTTTTGAACGGTACAGGTTTTTCAGGGTCAATGCGCCGCAGATGTCGATCGGGATCACGGCAATTTTCCCGTTTTCCACGATCGGACAGATCTCTTCTTCGGACGTGCCGAAATGGAAGGTGCTGTAGACGGTCGTTTCAATGAAGCGGTTTTCCGCTTTTTCCCGGAGAAACTGTTCCGTGGAAATGAAGCGGTAGTTCTCTTCGTCCTCGGTCAGATTGCGCGGCTTCGTCGTCGTGGTGAGCGGCTTTTTGAAGCGCGGATCCTGAACGAGACGGGAAGCGATCTCGTTCTTTCCGGTGCCGGAGGGACCGATGAGACAGAGCACGCCGCCGTGCGTCAAGTCCGGCGTCTTCTCCATGAAGGAATGACCGATGATCTTCGCCATATGCAGGAAATCCGAATAGGAATTGACCGATAAGAGGCCGGAGAGGGAATTGTTCCAGGGGCGCCGCATGAGCACGGGATAGGATGCCTGCGAAGAAGAAACGTTGTGCGCGGCGTCGTCTAAAAGAATGTCAATGCTCACGAGGTCTTTCCGCGTGCCGATGAGGAGGTTTCCGACCGGGATCTCCGGGAAATCCTCAGACAGACGCTTCGCCCTCGCGGTCATGCATTCCGGCGGGACCGAGGTGATGAAGAAAACGTCCGCAAATTTCGAAAGTTCGCGTACGAATTTCTGGGCGCCTTTGAACATGGGCTGCGATTCGACGAACTTCGGGTCGGTGAAATAATCGATCCGTTCGTCGGAAATGTCGCCCATTCTGCCCCAGGCGGTGATGTGATTGACGTCAAAAACGGGGTTGTCGCCGTATTTCTCGCGAAGCAGCGAGAGGGCGTAGGAATTGCATTCGTAAAGGACGTCGTCCACGTCCAGACCGATGCGAAGGCGATATTTTCTCATGACTTTTTTCCTTCCGGACTGTTTATTATCTATAAAAACAGTTTATCATAAAGGAGTGCATTTTGGCAATGTTTTTCGAAAAAAGACAAGACAAATCCCGCCGGTTGTAGTATAGTGAGATCAGGGAAGAACTGCGGTGCCGGTTTTGCGTTTTTCGGAGGTCCTGATGAAATCCCTGAAGTTTTACGGTATTATGAGAATTGCGTTGAAAGCGCTGCTTGCGGGAGCGCTTTTTCTTGCGCTCGCGGGACTGAAGTTCGATGCTGCCCGGGCGGAAGAGTCCGGGGTGTACACTTTGCCGGTTTTTGAAACTTCCGACGTGCACGGGTATCTCGCGGACACGACGTCCGAATACGAGTACCGGCTCGCATTCATTTCCGATAAGGTGAAGGATGCGCGGAGCGCAGACGGCGTCTACCGGAAGGAGCGGGCGGTGCTTCTCGACGGCGGCGACATCTTCCAGGGCAATACGATTTCGAATTTCCTGAAGGGGCACTCATTGTCCGCGGCGTATCAGCTGATGGATTACGACGCCGTGACGATCGGGAACCACGAATTTGACTGGGGGATCGAGACGGTGATCGATCCGGACGGGACGCTTCTGGACTATAATCTGGACGGAACGTACGAGGTGAACGACGTCCCGGTCCTGGCTTCGAATATTTACAAGGACCGGAAGCCGGTCGATTTCGCAGAACCCTACATCATTCTGGAAAAAGAGGCCGCGGACGGGGAAGGAAACGTTCTGAACGTCCGGATCGCGGTCATCGGCTATACCGAGGACTATTCCTCCTCGATCATGGAAACGAGATTCACGGGCGCGGGCTTCCTTACGCTTCCGGGCATTCAGTCGGCTTCCGAACTTGCGGCCCGGCTGGAAGAAGCCGGAGAGTGCGATGCGACGGTCCTTCTCGCGCACGCGGCAGCGGCGGACACCGCCTACGCGATCGGGGCCGGTTCAGCCATTGACCTCGTGCTCGGCGGGCATACCCACCGGGATACGGTCGGCACCACGGTGTATGGGCTGCCGTTCATGCAGCCGGCCGCCAATGCCTCGTCCTATGCCGTGACTTCACTTCGCTTCCGGAAAGGGGAGAACGGAGAGGCCGTGTTTGAAGGCACGGCGTCCCCGCGTACCGTTTCCGTTTCCGGAGAGCCGTGGAAATTGCGGCCGACCGAAGCAAACGCGGAGGAACTGGATCCCGTGATCACGGACCTTACGACCCGCGTGATCCGGGAGATCGACGATCTCCTGGAAGCCAAGATCGGCGTTCTGACGGAGCCGGCCATGAAGAACGAGATCCTGCCGGACAGCGGCGGACGGTCGAGTTCCGCGGGGCACTGGATGGCCTCGATCATCAAACGGAGCGTCGGCGCCGACGTCGGATTCGTGAACGGCGGCGGGATCCGGACGAGTTTCCCGTTACAGGGGGACCGCCGGCTCATTTCCGCATCGGACGTGTATACTATGTTCCCGTTCAACAACATGATCTATTGCTACGAACTGACTTATGAGGAGTTTCTGAAGCTGCTGCGCTATTCCTTGACGTCGTCGGGAAGCTCGCTGCTCTCCGACATGGTCGGCGTCGAATGCCACTTTTCCGGGACGGAAGTGCAGGCGATCGTGAAGGACGGGAAAGCGGTCTATTACAACGGAGAGTGGAAGAACGGCTGGGCGGAAAAAACGATCCGTGTCGCCGTTTCGGAATTCGTGGCGACGACGAACCGGACCGGAGACGGCTGGTCGAATCCGCTCACGGCATGGGCCGGGACCGGACGCCTCATCTCGAGCGACACGATCGACGTCGAAGGCGCGTTCCGGGTGCTCGATGAAGAATCCGCCGCGAATCACTGGCAGCTTTCGATCGACCGGAGCCTAAGCTACGCCGATACGCCGTACCGGGATCCGGGCTGGACGAAAGAAGACGGTGAGGCACCTGATCCGGAGACCGTTTCGCCTTCGGAGGGCGATCCGGACGGCGAAGGAAGGGAATTGCCGCCTGAAAAAGAGAACGGAAAAGAGAGCATTCCGCCGTGGCTCATCGCGGTCATTGCCGGCGGGGCATTGCTCGTTGCCGCCGCAGTCGTCGTGCTTGTTTTCGTTCTGAAAAAAAGGCGAAAAAAAGCGGTTGACAATGAAACTCCGTTGTGATAATATAATCGGGCGGTTGTTTTGAGACCGTCCGATTTCGGCGCCATGGTCAAGCGGTTAAGACATCGCCCTTTCACGGCGGTAACTCGGGTTCGATTCCCGATGGCGTCACTTCCTGAGAACAGGATATGGGCCCTTAGCTCAGTTGGTTAGAGCAACCGGCTCATAACCGGTCGGTCCCGGGTTCAAGTCCCTGAGGGCCCACTTGACAGGTTTGGAATAGATCGTGAAAACGAAGAGCTTGCTGAATGCGGGCTCTTCGTTTTTTTATTCTCACTTTCATATCGACAAATCGGGAAAATATGATATAATCATATTAGAATACGAATCAGCGGCATGATTTGCCGGAAATGATCACAACGAAAGGTGCGGGGCCGTACCGGATTCGGGAACGCCTCATGCAAAGTGAAGGAGGTACAGAGCAAATGGGTCTTATCAGTAACCTTTGGAATGCGGCGAAGGGCCAGATGGCGAACGTCGTTGAGTGGAAGGAAATGGACGATGAGGATATTTTCTCCAAATGGCCGAATGCCGAGATCAAAAAGGGCAGTAAGCTGATCATCCGTCCCGGTCAGGACGCGATCTTTTTCTTCCAGGGCAGAGTGGAAGGCATTTTCACCGAGGAAGGCGAATATGACATCGAGTCTCAGATCATTCCGTTCTTAAGCACCCTGAAGGGATTCAAGTACGGTTTCGATTCGGCGCTTCGTGCGGAAGTGTTGTTCGTCAATACCCGCGAGTTCATCATTCCGTGGGGCACGAAGAACGCGATCAATCTGCCGGTGCCGGGACTTCCGGGCGGTATGCCGATCCGGGCGTTCGGTCAGGCGATCTGCAAGGTCGGCGACTACAACCTGCTCATCGAGAAGGTGGCCGGCGTTTCGAGCGGCTATCAGGTGGAAGACATCCGTCCGAGGATCTCGGCGGTCAATGACCAGCTGCTCATGAAGTGGATCGTCCGCGAAGGCAAGGATATGTTCAATCTTCAGGCCAATGCGTACGACATCGGAAAGGGCATTGCCGAGGATCTGACGAACGAACTGCAGAAGTTCGGCATGAAGTGCGAGGATTATCAGATCCAGAGCGTTTCCTATCCGGACAACGTGCGTGAGATGCAGGAAAAGGCAGCCGGCCAGGCCATGATCGGCGACCTGAACAAGTATACGACGATCGCGGTCGCGGACGGCATCGCGAACGGCGACGGCATCGCTTCGACCGCGGCCGGCGCAGGCATCGGCTGGAACATCGGTCAGCAGATCGCGAACAACCTTGGCGGAACGCAGCCTCAGGCGGCTCCGCAGACGTATCCGACCGCGGCTCCTGCAGCCCCGGCTTATGCGCCTGCAGCTCCGGAAGCGCCTGCAGCTCCTGCAGCGCCCGAAGCCCCCGCGGCTCCGCAGTGCTGCTGCCATGAGACGGCGTCTGCAGCACCCGAAGCGCCCCAGACTCCGGCGGAACCGACTGAGAAGAAGGTCCCGAACTTCTGCCCGAACTGCGGCACGAAGACGAACGGCATGAATTTCTGCGGCAACTGCGGATACAAGCTGATCTGATCGAGGTCCATGAGCGTTTTTGATTCATTGAACGACAAACAGCGGGAAGCGGTCTTCTGTACGGAAGGGCCGCTTCTCGTGCTTGCGGGCGCGGGCAGCGGAAAAACCCGGGTCCTGACGCACCGCATTGCCTATCTCATCGAAGAAAAGGGTGTGGCGCCGTACGAGATCCTTGCGATCACGTTTACGAACAAGGCCGCGGGTGAGATGAAGGAGCGCGTGCTGGATCTCGTCGATCACGGCGATTCGGTCTGGGTCGCGACCTTCCATTCGACCTGCGTCCGGATCCTCAGAAGATACGTCGACCTCATCGGGTATGACACCGATTTCACGATCTACGACGCGGACGATCAGAGGACGGTGGTCCGGCACGTCATCAAAGACCTGAACTACGATCCGAAAATGATCAAGGAACGGTCCGCGGCGGCCTTCATTTCCGCCTGCAAGAACGAGGCGAAGACGCCGGACGACGTCATAAAGGCGGCGGAAGGCGATTTCCGGCTGAAGCAGTACGCGGAGATTTACCGCGCCTATAATAAGCGCCTGCAGGAAAACAATGCCCTGGATTTCGACGATCTGCTTTTGAAGACGGTCGATCTTTTCGAGACGCACGAGGAGGTGCTGAAGAGTTATCAGCGACGATTCCGTTACGTCATGGTCGACGAATACCAGGATACGAACGAAGTGCAGTTCCGGTTTTTGTATCTTCTCACGAAGGAGCACCGGAATCTCATGGTGGTCGGCGACGACGACCAGTCGATCTACCGGTTCCGCGGCGCGGACATCCGGAACATTCTGGATTTTGAGACGCATTTCCCCGGCGCGACGGTCGTGAAACTGGAGCAGAACTACCGCTCGACGACGTCCATCCTTGAGGTCGCAAATTCGGTGATCCGTCACAACAAGGGACGGAAAGAAAAGCATCTCTGGTCGGATCGCGGCGCGGGGACGAAGGTTTCATTCCGGCTGTACGACAGCGCCCCGGCAGAGGCGGAGGAGATCGTCAGGAAGATCGCGCGGCTCGTTCGGAACGGGGAGGCGGAATACAGCGATTTCGCGGTGCTTTACCGGACGAACAACCAGTCCCGTCTTTTCGAAGAAAAATGCATCGGATTCAACGTCCCGTACGTTCTCGTCGGCGGCGTGAACTTCTATCAGCGCCTTGAGATCAAGGACATCCTGGCCTATTTGAAAACGATCGACGGCGGCAAGGATTCGCTCTCGACCGCCCGGATCATCAACCGGCCGCGCCGCGGCATCGGGGATACGACCGTGGACCGTCTGCAGGCGTATGCGGATGCGCACGGGCTTTCATTGATGGAAGCCATTGAGCGTACGGACGAGGTGCCGGACGTCGGGCGGGCATTGCATCGGTTGCAGGAGTTTGCTTCTCTCATCCAAGAACTCCGCGAGGACGCGAAAACCGAATCGCTTCCGGACCTCATCCGTCTCATCATTGAAAAAACGGATTACGAAAGCACTTTCGACGAATTGGACGCGGACCGGGCGGAAGAGAAAGAAGAGAACGTCGAGGAACTCATTTCGAAGGCCACGGATTTCGTGCGCCAGTGGGAAGGCGAGGAAGAGCCCACCCTCGGAGATTTTCTGGAGGAGGTGGCGCTCATTGCCGACATCGACGCGGTTTCCGATGACGACGACCGGGTGCTGCTCATGACGATCCACGGGGCGAAGGGCCTCGAATTCCGGACGGTGTTCCTGACCGGAATGGAAGAGGGGATCTTCCCGTCCTATCAGTCGATGGATTCCGACGATCCGATCGCGGTCGAGGAAGAACGGCGGCTTTGTTACGTCGGCATGACGCGGGCGAAGAAGGAACTGTTCCTTTCCGCAGCGCGGTCCCGGACTGTGAACGGAAACTTGATGTTCAATGACCTTTCCAGGTTCGTGAAGGAGATCCCGGAAGAACTTCTGGACGGCGACGGCGTGCTGAAGAGACGAAGCGGTTCAGCGGGAAGCACGGCGGATCGCTTCGGCGGGCGCTCTCCGTACGGGCAGGGCTTCTCTGCCTACCGGAGAGAAGAGCCGAAGAGCGAGACAAGGACCCCGGCGGCCAATCCGCCACAGGCGTCTTTCGGCAAGCCCTTCACGGTCGAAAAGGCGCGTTCGCTCCCTTACGGAGAAGGCGACCGCGTGACCCACATCAAGTTCGGTGACGGGACCGTGAAGGAGATCGTCGACGGCGCGCGCGATTTCGAAGTGACGGTGCAATTCGACGCGTTCGGAGAAAAACGGATGTTCGCGAGTTTCGCGAAACTGAAGAAGATCTGACGTAAAAAAGTGCTTGCATTTTCCGGCATCTTTTGGTAAAGTGTATGGGCGATGGGGCATTAGCGCAGCTGGGAGCGCGTTTGAATGGCATTCAAGAGGTCACGGGTTCGAGCCCCGTATGCTCCACAAGGACTTGCTTCGGCAGGTCCTTTTTTTCAGGTTTTTGGTTTTTCAGGGAAAACTTGACAGGCAATGAAAATCGGTGATTCATTTAAAATTCTGAGCGGGGAAGAACAGCACCGGAACATGTTGGAGACGCCGATCCCGAAACTGGTTTCGAAGATGGCGCTTCCGATGATCGTGCTGCAGCTCATCAGCATCATTTACAACACCGTCGACACCTTTTTCGTCTCGAAGATCAGCAACGGCGCTTCCGCGGCGGTCGGCGTCGTGTTTTCCCTGATGTCGCTCATTCAGGCCTTCGGCGGAGGCATCGGCATGGGCGCGGGTTCCATCATTTCCAGGCATCTCGGCGCGAAGAAGCTTGAGGCCGCGGAACGGATCGCTTCCTCCGCCTGCATCATGGCAATGATCGCCGGAACGCTGGTCGCGTCGCTCGGCCTCTTTTTCCTGACGCCGCTTATGAAACTGTTCGGTTCCACGGACGTCATGCTGCCTCATACGACCGCCTACGCCCGGTTCATCCTCATTGCCGCGCCGGCAAATATGCTCGGCTATTCTCTTTCGATCGTGTTCCGCTCCGAAGGAGAGGCGAAAGTCGCGATGATCGCCTCGGTGAGCGGCGGGCTCTTAAACGTGGCGCTGGATCCGCTGTTCATCTTCGGACTCGGGATGGGGACCGGCGGCGCGGGGCTTGCGACCGGGATCTCCCAAACGCTGACGCTTGCCATTCTGATTCTCTTCATTCTCCGGAAAAAGAGCATCATCATTCCGACGCCGAAGAAGATCTCCGGCGACTTCCGGGAATATCTGGAAATTCTGAAAACGGGACTTCCGACGATCGCAAGGCAGGGACTTGCGTCGCTTTCCACGGCACTTTTGACGAGAAGCGCGGCCGTGTTTTCCGTGACGAAGGAAGAGGCGATCGCCGGCGTGAACATTGCGAACAAGATCTATCTGCTCATCCGGAACGTGATCCTCGGCATCGGACAGGGATTGCAGCCGGTCGCCGGATACAATTACGGGGCGGGAGACCGGGCACGGACGAAACGGGCCTTCTGGTTCGCGACCCTCGTCGGGACCGTGATCTCGGTCGCGGCGGGAGTGGTCATTGCGATTTCTCCGGAGACGTTCATCCGTTTTTTCCGGGACGATCCTGACATCGTCAACGTCGGACGAACGGCGCTTTTGTTCGTGGCCTGCATCCTGCCGTTCCTCGCGTTTTCGACCTACGTGAACCAGCTGTACCAGTGTCTTGGCTTCAAGGCGGCGGCGACGTTTCTCGCCTGCTGCCGGCAGGGCATCTGCTTTCTGCCGCTCGTGTTTCTGCTGCCGCGTCTTTTCGGCATCACGGGCGTCGAAATGACGCAGCCCGGGGCGGATTTCCTGACGTTTCTGATTTCGGTCCCGTTCCTCATTTTCTTCATGAAAAAACACTTGAAAACGGACGGAAAAGCCGCGTGATGCGGTTGCTTTTTCGTCCGAAAGCGGTTATAATATCCCCTGCACGTTAATTACTTACAGGAAAGAGGTGGAAATGCATGAAAAACTACTTTGATCTGACCGGCCGCGTCGCGGTCGTGACGGGGTGCTCCACGGGACTCGGCGTACAGATGGCGAAGGCACTGGCGAGCCAGGGCGCGGCGATCGTGGCAGTCGCGAGACGTCAGAACATGATCGACGCCGTGGCGGCGGAGATCCGTGAAGAATTCGGCGTGGAGACGCTGGCGGTGCGATGCGACATTACCGACACGGAAGGCGTGGAGGCAATGGTCGACACGGTGCTGGAGAAGTTCGGCCGGATCGACATCCTGATCAATAACGCCGGTACCGGCGCGGTGGCGCCTGCGGAAGACATTACCGACGAGCAGTTCCATAACGAAATGAATATTGACCTTTTCGGGTCTTTCCGCGTCGCGAGAGCGGTGGCGAAGAAGGCCATGATCCCGGCGAAATACGGACGCATCATCAATATCGCGTCGATGTACGGCCTCGTCGGCAATAAGATCTGCGGCTCAGCGCCGTATCATGCGGCGAAGGGCGGCGTCGTGAACCTGACGAGGGCATTGGCGGCGGAATGGGGCAAGTACGGTATCACCGTGAACGCGATCTGCCCGGGCTATTTCTATACGGACCTGACGCGCGACACCCTGAACACCGAGTTCTTCCAGCAGAATGCGAAGACCATGATCCCCGAGGAACGCTACGGCGAAACGGGTGAACTTGACACGGCGGCGCTGTTCCTGTCGTCTCCGGCGTCCTCCTACGTGACCGGCGTGAATCTCCCGGTGGACGGCGGATATACCTGTATGTGATGATCAGGTCAAAAACACTTTGCGATTTCGCGTGTTTACATGCGAAATCACACAAGTGTTCTTTGACCGCCGCTCAGTGGAGGCGGAGCGGTGCTGAAGCAGCGCGGGAGCCGGAACTGAGCGGACCGGCGGGAGTGCATGGCACGAAGCCGGTCTGATCATCCCTTCGTTGGGGATTATTCTCGCCGAATGCCTTGCATTCCGGCGTGTTTTGTGCTATGATTCATTGTGTTGCAGTATCTTGATGGAAAGGAGTGTATGATACGATGGAATTTTTGAAACTCTTTGAAAGAAAAGTACCGGCAGAGGAGAAGACGGAGAAGAAGGACATCATCATCCTCGTTTCGGTCATTGCAGGAGCCGTGCTCATCGCCGCAGGGATCGCGTTCTTCGTTTACCGGTTGCTCTCGAAACGGGCGGAACTGGAATACGAGGAGTTTGACGACGATCCGGAAAGCGACTTTTTTGAAGAAGAAGATTAAAAGAAGCGAGAACGGACCCGGAAACATCGGGCCCGTTCTTTTTAAGATCGACAAAGCCCCATTCCACGGGGCGTGAAACGGAAGTAATCAAATGAAAAAAGGTCAGATTTACCAGGGGGTCGCAGGGGAAATCAGGTTCCCGAATCAGACAAAGGTCGTGACGGAGGACGGAGAAGTCTGCACGGTATACAATGCGCTTCCCGGACAGAAAGTGGAGTTTCGCGTGGAGAAAGCGCGGAACGGAAATTACGAAGGCCGGCTGCTTCGCGTGATCGAAAAATCCGAAGAGGAGACCGCGAAGGACGTTTGTCCGCATTACGGCATCTGCGGCGGCTGCCTTTATCAGAGCCTGCCGTACACGCACGAACTCAGGATCAAGGAACACCAGATCCGGCTGCTTCTCGACAAAATGGATCAGGAATACAAGTGGGAAGGCATCAAGGCGAGTCCCGAGACCGTCGGATACCGGAACAAGATGGAGTATTCCTTCGGCAATGAAGAGCAGGACGGGCCGCTCACGGTCGGTCTGCATCGCCGGAACGGGTTCTATGACATCGTTCCCGTGAAGGACTGCAGGATCGTGGACGAGGACTTCCGTATGATCCTGCTGATCACACAGTTATACTTCAGGACGCTCGGCGTGCCGTTCTATCATAAGATGCGGCACGAGGGCGTTCTTCGTCATCTTCTGGTCCGGAAGGGCCTCCGGACGGGCGAGATCATGGTCGGACTCGTGACGACTTCCGAACTGGATCCGGAGATCGCGAAGAAATACGCGGAGCATCTGCTCTCGATCAACCTTTCCGGAAAGATCGAGTCGATCCTGCATCTCATCAACGACCGTCCTTCGGACGTCGTGCAGGCCGATGAAGTCCGCATCCTGCACGGGCGGGACTATATTTACGAGGAACTGTTCGATCTCAGGTTCAAGATCACGCCCTTCGCATTTTTCCAGACGAACACCTACGGCGCGGAAGTGCTTTACGAAACGGTCCGCGGGTACCTCGGCACGACGAAGGACAAGGAGGTCTACGACCTCTATTCCGGAACGGGGACCATTGCCCAGGTGCTGTCGCCGGCCGCGAAAAAGGTGATCGGCGTGGAGATCGTGGAGGAAGCCGTGCAGGCCGCGAAGGACAATGCGAAGATGAACGGGCTCACGAACTGCGAGTTTCTTTCGGGAGACGTCGGAAAGGTCATTGACGAGATCGAAGACAAGCCGGACCTCATCGTGCTGGATCCGCCGAGAGAGGGGATCCAGGAGAAGGCGCTTCGAAAGATCATTGCCTTCGGCGTGGACCGGATCGTGTACATTTCCTGCAAGCCGACGTCCCTCGTCAGGGACATCGCGATCATGCAGGAGGCGGGATACATTCTGGAACGGGCGTCCGCGGTCGACATGTTCGCGGGCACCCAGAACATTGAAACGGTGGCGGTGATGGCGAAGAGCCGGAACCGGGGCGTTCGCGCATAGGAAAGCGAAAGGAGTCAAAGATGAGAGAAGAGTTTTTCATGCCGTCAAACGACGGGAAGACGAAGCTGCACGGGTACGTATGGAGGCCCGAAGGCGAGGTGAAGGCCGTATTGCAGCTGGTGCACGGCATGGTCGAGTACATCGGCCGCTATTCCGATTTCGCGGATGACCTGACGAAGCACGGGTTTGCCGTCATCGGGCACGACCATCTGGGCCATGGCCAGTCCGTGACGGACGAGTCGCGTCTCGGCTATTTCGCCGAAAAAGACGGAGATAAGATTGTGCTGGAAGACATGCATTCCGTTACCGGAAAGGGCAAGGAACTCTTCCCGGACGTGAAGCATTTCATTCTCGGGCACAGCATGGGTTCGTTCATGGTGCGTCGGTATCTTACGTTGTTCGGCACGGAAGTGGACGGCGCGATCATCATGGGCACCGGCTTCATCGCGGGCGCGCTCGCAGGGGTCGGCAAGACCATGTCGAAGCTGGTGAAAAGCACGAAGGGCGAGTTCCACCGGAGCAAGATGCTGACGGGGTTAGCGCTCGGCAGCAATAACAAACCGTTCGAGCCCGCGAGGACGCCGGTCGACTGGCTGTCGAGAAATACCGAGAACGTGGACCGCTACGTGGCGGATCCGCTGTGCGGTTATCTGTTCACGGCGAGCGCCTACGTCGATTTCTTCACGGTGATCGGAGACATCCAGAAGAAGGCGAACCTCGAGAAAATGCCGAAAGAACTGCCGATCCTCATCACTTCCGGCGAAGTGGATCCGGTCGGCGGAAAGAAGGCCTGCGAAAGCCTGAAGGCGCAGTACGACGAACTCGGGATGAAGGACGTCACGCTGGAACTTTATCCGGAAGACCGCCACGAGATCCTGAACGAGATCGACCGCGACAAGGTCTACGAAAACATTGAAAAATGGCTGGAAAGCAAACTGTAATGAAGAACCGGAATGAAATCAAGGCGGACGTGCTCGGAAGAGACGCCTCCGTACTGAAGGAGAAGAAACTCTGGCTCCTCGACATGGACGGAACGATCTATCTCGGGGAGCAGATCTTTCCCGAAACGCTCGGATTCTTGGCGAAGATCCGGGAAAACGGCGGTCGGTACATGATGCTGACGAACAATTCCTCGAAATCCGTGGACGTGTACTTGAAGAAAGTGCGGCGGATGGGGATCGAGGCCGGTCCCGGGGATTTCTTCACTTCGGTGCACGCGACGGCGCAGTACCTGAAGGCGCATCACGCGAAGGAACGGATCTATGCGGAAGGAACGCGTTCTTTTATTGAACAGCTTCGGGAAGCGGGGCTCGACGTCACGGAGGAACTCGACAAGACCGCGACCGTCATCGTACTCGGCTTCGACACGGAAATGACGTTTGAGCGGATCAATCGGACGAGCGAGATGCTGACCGGATTCACCGGGACGTACATTGCCACGCATCCGGATCTGGTCTGTCCGACGGAGTACGGCATGGTCCCGGACTTGGGCTCCATGCTGATCGGCTTTAAAAACGCCACGGGACTGATGCCGAAGGTCATCGGGAAACCGGAGCCCGCCATGATCGAGGCGGCGATCGAAGCCGCGAGCTGCAGGAAAGAAGATGCCGTCATGGTCGGAGACCGGGTCTACACGGACATTGCCTCCGGCGTTAATGCCGGCATCACGACGATCGGCGTGCTCTCCGGCGAAGCGACGCTCGAAGAGATGATCGCCGCGGAAAAGAAACCTGATTTCATCTTCCGCAACGTGGGGGATATTCTTTAAGCATTCTTTTCCCTCCGGGGAATGAAAACGAAAGTTGGCTTTACTTTGATATTCGGGAAACACATCAACAGATACTATCTCAAATACGGCTGGATGCTGCTGCTCGGCGTACTGGCGCTCGTGGTCGTGGACTTCACGCAGCTCATCATACCGGAACTGTACCGCATGGTCATCAACGGCATGTCGACCGGGCAGGTGGAGTATCAGGGTACGATGACGGCGTTCGACATGGACTTTCTGCTCGACCGGATCTGTCTGCCGTTGCTCTTTGTCATCATCAGCATCGTGCTGGGGCGCTTTTTATGGCGCGTCGGATTTTTCGGTTCGGCCATCAAGGTAAACCGCGACCTCCGCGATCGCATGTTCTGCCACGCGACCACGTTGTCGCAGGAATACTACAGCGTGAACAAGGTCGGAAATCTTATGTCGCTGTTCACCAATGACCTCGAGACCGTCCGTGACTGCTTCGGCGAAGGCATTCTGACCTTTGTCGACGCGACGACGCTCGGAACCATGGCGTTCATCAAGATGCTCCGGATGAATCCGCTGCTGACTTTATTCAGCATGGTGCCGATGGTCTTCATGTTCCTGCTTGCCCTTCTCGTCGGGACCCGCATGACGAAAAAGTGGGACGAGCGGCAGGCGAAGTTCTCCGATCTGTCCGATTTCTCGCAGGAATCCTTCTCCGGGATCGCCGTGATCAAGGCCTTCGCGAAGGAAGTGAAAGAACTGCACGCATTCCGGAAACTGAACAAGGAAAACGAAAAGGTCAACGTGGAGTACGTCCGCCTGTCCATGCTGATGGACGTGCTCATTGCCCTGTTCGTCGAGTCGGTCGTCGCCGTCATTCTGGGGTACGGCGGGTATCTGACTTACATCGGCACGTTCAACGGCGGCGAACTCGTGGAGTTCATCGGTTATTTCACGTCGATCATCTGGCCGATCATGGCGATCGCGATCCTGATCGAGCAGCATGCCCGCGGTTCCGCGTCGTTAAAGCGGATCAGCGCGTTCCTGGACGCGAAGGCGGAAGTGAAGGACGGCGAAAAGGCGGCAATGCACGAAGCCCCGGCGATCGGTGGGAAGATCGAATTCAAGCATTTGTCCTTCACCTATCCGGGCAGTTCCGTGGAAGTACTGCATGACGTCAGCTTCACGGTGGAGCAGGGCGAAAACGTCGGCATCATCGGCCGGACGGGATCAGGGAAAACCACGATCGTCGACCTCATCACCAGGACGTACAACGTTCCGGACGGGATGCTCTTCGTGGACGGGATCGACGTCAATGAAATGCCGATCCACGAACTCAGAAAACACATTGCCTACGTGCCTCAGGACAATTTCCTCTTCTCCGAGACGATCAGCGAAAACATTGCCTTCGCGTCGGAGAACGACGACGATCTCGGGGCGATCGAACACGCCGCAAAACTGTCCGACGTGCACGATAACATCATGGAGTTCCCGGAGAAATACAAGACCGTGCTCGGCGAGCGCGGCGTGACGGTTTCCGGCGGACAGAAACAGCGGATCTCCATTGCGAGAGCGCTCATGAAAAATGCGGAGATCCTGATCCTCGACGATTCGGTTTCCGCCGTTGACACGAAGACGGAAAAAACGATCCTGGACGGGTTGAAGGAGACCCGGAAGGGGATGACGACGCTGCTCATCGCGCACCGTGTCTCCACCGTGGAGCACATGGACAAGATCCTCTTCATGGAGGAGGGACGCGTGCTGGATACCGGGACGCACAGGGAACTTATGGAACGCTGCCCGGCCTACCGGGAGACCGTCGAGGCCCAGCGCCTCGAGGACGAGAGAAAGGAGCGTGGCTGACGTGAGAGAGTATTATCCGCTTCTCGTCATCGGCGCAGTGGTCGGTTTCCTTTCCGCAGCCTTCCTGTTCGCCTACGGCATGATCAAAAACAAGAAAGAGGAGATCGGGTTCGACCGGAACATGAAGGATTCCGAGATCCTGAAACGCCTCCTTTCGTATGCGAAGCCGTTCTGGAAACAGTACCTCGCGGTATTCTTCCTGATGCTGCTTTCGATCGCGTTTGACCTCATTTCACCCCGAATCATCGGCAATGTGGAAGAACTCGTGCAGCAGAAGTTCGAGATGAACGCGCTCCTGTTCCAGGTCCTGTTCTACGTGGGCGTGCTGGTCGTTTCCCAGGGCGCCGCCTATCTGCAGGCCGTGATCCTGCAGAAAACGGGGCAGAGGATCCTTTCGGCGATCCGTGAGGACCTCTTCATTCACATTGAAGGGCTGTCCCACAATCAGCTGAATCACATTCCGGTCGGAAAACTGGTAACGCGTGAGACCAATGACACGAACGCATTGTCCATGCTGTTCACGAACATCCTCGTGACCATGGTGCGGTCCGTATTCATTCTGACGGGTCTCCTGGCGGCCATGTTCATGCTGAACCTCGAGCTGACGCTCATGGTGCTTTGTTTCGCGCCGTTTATCGTGCTTTTCACGATGATCTTCCGGAAGTTCTCGAGAAGAGCGTATCGGAAAGTGAAGGACGGCACGACGGACATCAATACGTTCCTGTCGGAAAACCTTTCGGGCATGAAGGTCATCCAGGTCTTCAACAACGAGGGCAAGAAGACGAAGGAATTCCGGGAAAAGAACGAACGCCTGTACAAGGCGCATCGGCAGGAGATCGCCGTGTTTTCGATCTTCCGGCCGCTCGTTTACTTCCTCTACATTTCTTCGGTCCTCGCCTTGCTCTACCTCGGAGGCCGCGGATACATCAGAAATACGGAATTCATGGGACAGACGATCACGTCCGGCGTGCTCGTGGCGTTCTACTTCTACATTCATACGTTCTTTGATCCGATCCAGCGGCTCGCGGAGACGTTCAACTGGCTGCAGTCGGCGTTGGCCTCTGCGGAAAAGATCTTTACGGTCATGAACATGGAACCGGAGATCCGGAACGACCCCGATGCGGTTTCGCCGGAACACCTTCGCGGGGAGATCGAGTTCGATCACGTCTGGTTCGCGTACAAGGACGAAGACTGGGTGCTGAAGGACGTTTCCTTCCACGTGGATCCGAAGGAGACCGTGGCGTTCGTCGGGGCGACGGGCGCAGGAAAAACGACCATTCTCGCACTGGTCTGCCGGAATTACGACGTCCAGAAGGGCCGGATCCTCATTGACGGCATCGACGTCCGTAAGATCCGTGTGGAAACGCTCAGGAGTCATTTCGGTCAGATGCTGCAGGACGTCTTCCTGTTCGCCGGGTCGATCCGCTCGAACATCGTTCTCAGGGAAGAATCGTTCACGGACGAAGAGGTCATGGAAGCCTGCCGCTACGTGAATGCGGACCGCTTCATCGACCGCCTTCCGGACGGGCTGAACGAGGAAGTCCGGGAGCGCGGCAATAACTTCTCCGCAGGCGAACGGCAGCTTCTTTCCTTCGCACGGACGATCATTCATAAGCCCGACGTCATGATCCTGGACGAGGCGACTGCGAACATCGACACCGAAACCGAACAACTGATCCAGAATTCGCTGGAGAAGCTGATGAACGTCGGAACGATGCTGATCGTCGCACACCGTCTTTCCACGATCCAGCACGCAGACAAGATCATCGTCATGAATCACGGCGAGATCGTGGAAGAGGGCAATCACTTCGAACTGCTCGAAAAACGCGGGGCATATTATGAATTGTACAAGCTGCAGTATGAGGAAATGTAAGGATTTGCAAGGCTTTTGCGAGATTGTTCCGGCAGTTCACAAAGAATTCACAAAATAATTAGCACTCACCTCTTGACAGTGCTAACAATCGTGCTATAATGAAGGCGTCCAAAGGGAAAAACCCGGAGGACGCCGAAATTATTATTACGGGTGCCGAAAGGCAGAAGGAGGTATATCATGTTATTCCCGAGTATTTTTAACAGAGATTTTGTGGATCCGTTTGATGAGTTTGAGAGAAAGTTTTCCGGACAGAGAGCGCACGATCTCATGAAGACCGACGTGAAGGAAAACGACGAGGGCTTCATCGTGGAGATCGACCTTCCGGGATTCTCGAAAGATGAGATCCAGCTGTCCTTGGAGGAAGGGTACCTGACCGTGTCCGCTTCGAAGGAAGAGAAGAAGGAAGAGAAGGACGAGAAGAACGGCAGATATCTTCGGAGAGAGCGTTACATGGGCGCCTGCTCGAGAACGTTTTACGTCGGCGAGGATCTGACTGAGGAAGACATCAAGGCCGGCTTTGAAAAAGGCGTGCTGACCGTGAACATTCCGAAAAAGGAAGAGAAACCGAAGGTTCCTGAGAAGAAGTACATCGCCATCGAAGGCAAAGACGAGAAGTAAGTATTCCGGAGTCTTTTCCGAAAAACTCTGCTAATCAGTAAAAATCGGTCATGCCCGGCGAAGCGGCATGGATGTCCTGCGGGGGACTTACGCAGCGTCGGTTCTTAGTGAAACGAGCACATCGTGCGAAGTTGAACTTAGAATCCGCTACGCGAGATTTGGCAAGATCACGAAGTGATCGTGCCGATACCTTGAAGCGCGAGCGGTCCCCGAAAGGATATACCATGCGCGAGCCGGGCATGACCGGTTTCTATTACAGCAAGTTTATTTCTCGTATAATTCCTCGAGCATCTCCTGATAGATCGGCTCGAGTTTTTCCGCCGTGCCGCGTTCGAAGGCGGTCTGGTTCGCTTCGTAGCTGTTCGGGTAGGAATTGATCGAAGGCAGGTACATGAAGGAACCGCAGGAGTAGGCCTTGACGACGGTCATCTTGAACGGTGAGGCCGCCTTGATGTGCTTTCCGGTGCCGCTGAAGAGTTCGAACGGACCGGTCGTGAACGCCACGTCACCGAGACGGATGGCGTTCAGCTCGAAATCGCTTTCAAGCGGCGCCTTGGACTTCCGGATCGCGGCGGTGACGTGATAGGGACTGTTGAATCCCGCGTCCCAGCACATGTGACGCACTTCTTCGGTGTAGCCGTCCTTTAAGTAGATCGCTGCGATCTTTTCGGCTTCCGGCACTTTCTTATCCATGGAGTGGTCGCGTTTTCCCGTGACGATCCGTTTCGAAAAGGCAAGAACGTCGGTTTCGGAATCGGTGAGCCCTTTGGAGATCAGAAGTTTCGCCGTCCCGCCGAGCACCGCCGCGTATGCGTAGTGGCTGCGGTTCAGGCCGAACGTAAGACCCGGCAGGCCTTCCTCCGCCATGCGCGTGTTCGCGTTCGTATTGCCGGCGCAGCCCTGCAGGAAGGTGCACTTCGTGCCCGGGATCAATTGTTCCACGCGGCTCCGGAACGCGCCCGGATAGTCGGAAGACATGTTCGGCGCCTTGATGCCGCCGGTGATCGTCGCATGCGCAGTGAAGTTCAGCATGATGATATCGTCGGCGTTTTCTCTCGCAAGCTTCACGACCATGAGTTCGTGATCCGCTTCTTCCTCATGACCGACGTAGGCGTAATGCGCCTGATCCCGCGCGTACATGTCTCCGTAATTGTCGCCGACGGGGATCAGGTCCGCTTCGGTGTAACCGTCCAGTTTTTCACGCGGGACCATGTAATAATAGCGGTTGAAATTCAGCCGGGCTCCGTCGTGTCCGACCTCGGTCTTTCCGTAGGAGATCTGCGCGGGCTTCAGATCGGCGATCGCACGGAGCGCGCTTTCCCGGAACGCCTTCGGCAGGATCTCTTCCCTGTAGGTTTTGATACAGTCGAAATCGCTGTGCAGGTCCGGCGCGGAATGCGTATGTGTGCCGCCGATGTAGATGCGGTCCTGTGGAAGACCGGTCGCTTCGCTGACGGCTTCTCTGAGAGAAGAGAACAGCGGATCGGGGATGCCGATGAGGTCGGCGGTCATAAGCACGCATTCGGCCTTCCGGTCACGGCCGAGTGCGATCGAATTGATGTAAAGCGGGTCCAGAACGGTCGCGGCCAGACGGAACTTGGTCGAGCCGTAGCCGGCGAGCGGAACGCCGCCGAACGGCGGAGTGATGTCGGTGCGGGCAAAGCCTGCGTACATAGAATTGCTCATACCATATCTCCTCAATATTTGGTTTCCGGCCGGAGATGTTCGAAAATGACCGCATCAAACGCGTTTTCCGTTTCTTTCCGGCATTCCTCCTCACGTAACGTCCATGCAATGAGCAAAACGCCCTTTTTCCGGAGTTTTTGCACCTTCTTCGGTATTTCCGCCGTCCGGTCGTAGGCAATGAAATCGGGCCGGTTTAAGAAACTGAAACGGCAGGTGGAGAGCAGGAAGCGCGCAGGCTTCGGATAACCCTGATAGCCTTCGGCCTTGGTCGCCAATTGACCGCGGAACACTTCCGGCGCATTTTTCCGGAACCAGTTCACGAGGAAGGGGTTGAAGGATTCGATGCAATAGACGCCCGGATAGGTTTTCAGGAGTTCATAGGTTTTGAAGGCAAGTTCGTCGTTCTTCGGTCCGGTCTTCAGTTCCACGATGAGCGGCCCTGCGCCGTCCTTAAGAATATCCAGGACCTCCTTGAAGAGCGGGATCTGTTCCTTCGTGCCGCTTAAGCGGAGTTCCTTCAGTTCCTCCAGCGTGAAATCCCAGATTTTTCCGTCCCTGCCGCACATGCGTTTCAGGGAATCGTCGTGGAAGACCATGACGTGTCCGTCCTTGGAGAGCTGCACGTCAAGTTCCACGCCGTAGTGCGCCTCGGCAGCCCGGCGGAACGCTTCAAGCGAGTTTTCCGGCACGCTCTGGTCCTTCTCATACAATCCGCGGTGCGCGTAGTTCACGTGGGTGAACCAGCTTTTTTCTTCTTCGGTCCGATGATTCATGACTACCCTCCGGAAGTAAAAGGATCTTACCCGTATCATACCATCATTCCGTTTTGTTATCAACCAAAATGACGAAACGGCCGGAAAAAACGCCGTTTTCTTTGTCTGTTTCGACGAAAATCGCCAAAATGAGAAAAAAAGAGTTGATTCTTCACTAAAACTGCGGTATGATTCAACACAAACAAAATCCATGATAGAGGCGCGGCAGACAAAAGTAGCCACCAGACGGTCCGGGAAGACCGGTCGGTGAAAGGGGATGCCGCCGAAGGGAGAAAAAGGTTCCCGCCGATTTCTTGCCTGGGCGTACGGAGAACATCCGTCCGACTGTCGAAGCGAAAGCTTCGGAGTGCTATCGTGATTTACATCGTTCCTTTGGATTGTGTTAAGTCATGATAGGTCATGGCGTAACACATTTTTTTTGCGTCTCATCGGGAGGCGGTCCGCAAAAAGGAAGCGGGCAGGGCAATGAAAAGAGGAGGAACGAGATGAAGAATTGGGGAAGAATGATCGCGCTTGCGATCGCAGCGGTGATGGTGATCGGTCTGGCGGCCTGCGGCAGCGGACAGAAGACCGGCGTGGAAGACGGCATCCTGACGGTCGCCATGGAGTGCGCGTACGCGCCTTACAACTGGGCGCAGAACGACGATTCGAACGGTGCCGTGCCGATCAAGGGCTCGACCATGTACGCAAACGGTTACGACGTCATGACGGCGAAGGCCATCTGCGAGGCGAACGGCTGGCAGCTGGAGATCGTCCAGTCGGATTGGGATTCGCTGATCCCGGCCGTTCAGGCGGGGACCGTGGATGCGGTCATCGCCGGTCAGTCCATGACGTCGGAACGGATGGAATCCGTCGATTTCGCGGGACCGTACCTTTACGCGACGATCGTGTGCCTGACGAAGAAGGGCAGTGCGTATGAGAATGCGAAGGGCTTAAAGGATCTTGCAGGCGGCTCCTGCACGAGCCAGTCCGGCACGATCTGGTACGACAGCTGCCTGCCGCAGATCGAAGGCGCGAACGTACAGGCTCCGGCGGCGGATCCGTCCTCGATGCTGATGGCACTCGAGACCGGAGCGGTGGATTTCATCTGCACCGACATGCCGACGGCCCAGGGCGCGCTCATTGCCTACAACGATTTCGTGCTGCTTGATTTCGCGGGCAGCGGAGACGATTTCAAGGTCTCTGAGGAAGAGATCAACATCGGCATTTCCGTTCAGAAGGGCAATACCACGCTGCTCAACAAGATCAACGCCTATTTCAACGGCAAGACCGCGGACGATTTCAATGCGCTCATGAACCAGGCCATTGCGATCCAGCCGATCGGGGATTGATGAATCCGAAGGAGTCATGGCATGGGAAATCTCTTCACGGACATCGGGAAAGTCCTTGAGAAGTACGGGCTGACTTACCTGGACGGCATGAAGAATACGCTGATCCTCGCGGTCGTGGCGACGCTCATCGGCTGCGTCATCGGGTTTTTCTGCGGTATTCTGCAGACGATCCCCTACGGACCGAAGGATCATTTTCTGAAGCGCTTTTTCCTGAAGCTGCTCCGGGTGATCATCCGCGCCTACGTCGAAGTGTTCCGCGGCACGCCGATGATCCTGCAGGCCGTCTTCATCTTTTACGGTCTGCCGTACGTTACGGGCATTGCCTTCCAGGACATCTGGACCGTCAGCATCGTCGTCGTGTCGATCAATACCGGCGCGTACATGACGGAGTCCGTCCGGGGCGGCATTCTGTCGGTGGACGCGGGACAGACGGAGGGCGCGAAGGCACTCGGCATGAATCATTTTCAGACGATGCTGCACGTGATCCTGCCGCAGACGCTCCGGAACATTATGCCGCAGATCGGGAACAACTACATCATCAACGTCAAGGACACCTCGGTCATGTTCATCATCGGGTTCATGGAATTCTTCTCGGTGCACAAGATCGTGGCGGGTGCGACGTTCAAGTATTTTCCGTCGGCCGTGCTCGAGATGGGCGGCTATCTGCTCATGACGCTCGCCGCCTCGGTTTTGCTGCGCTGGATCGAGAAAAAACTGGCGGGCAGGCAGAGTTACGAACTGGTCAACCTGGATCAGCTGGCCACGACCGCCGGCACCTACAATTATCCGGGGAAAGGCTCACCTTTTGACGAGAGAAGCCGGGAATTCGGAGGTGAAAAGAGATGAGTGAACCGATTCTTGAGATCCGCCATCTGTCCAAATCCTTTGGAAACAACGAGGTGCTGAAGGACATCGATTTCACGGTGTCGAAAGGCGACGTGACGAGCATCATCGGCGCGTCCGGAAGCGGAAAATCGACGCTGCTGCGCTGCATCAATCTTTTGGAAACGGCGACGAGCGGCGAGATCCTCTACCACGGCGAAAACGTGCTCCGGGGCGGCTTCAATCAGTCCGCCTACCGCGCGAAGGTCGGCATGGTGTTTCAGAGTTTCAATCTGTTCAACAACATGACGGTCCTGAAGAACTGCATGGCGGGGCAGCAGATCGTGGAGAAAGTCCCGAAGGAAGAGGCAAAACAGAGGGCGCTTTACTATCTGGACAAGGTCGGCATGACGCCGTATCTCAACGCGAGGCCGCATCAGATCTCCGGCGGGCAGAAACAGCGGGTCGCGATCGCGCGGGCATTGGCCATGGAACCCGAGATCCTTCTGTTCGACGAGCCGACTTCCGCGCTCGACCCGGAAATGGTCGGCGAAGTGCTGGAAGTCATGAAAAAACTGGCGGAGGACGGCATGACGATGCTCGTCGTCACGCACGAAATGGGGTTCGCGAAGGACGTCAGCAATCGCGTCGTCTACATGGCCGGCGGGATCATTGAGGAGGAGGGACCTTCCGCGGAAGTGATGTCGAATCCGAAGAGTCAGAAGATGCGGGAGTTTCTGGAACGCTTTTTGCAGTGAGATTGAAGCTTCGATTCACGGAATGTTGTGGTTTTTGAAAAGCCCTGCGCAAGTTCTTGTATTTTTTTGAAAACTATGATATGATAATCCTACAATATTCTTGAAAAGGAGCATGTCGATTTATGGCAACCAAAAAGAATACTGCGGCTGAAGAAGCCGCGAAAAAGGCTTTAGAGACCGTGGAAAAGGAGAAATCCGCGAAGAAGACGGCGAGGGCGTCGAAAGAGGAGATCCTGGCGGCCACGAAAAAGAATGCGCGTCCGTACCGGATCCTGGCGTTCGTTTTCTGGTTCCTTGCACTCGCTGCGGAAGTGATGGCGATCCTGGTCTTCGCGAAGAAGATCGATATCCCGACCATTACGACCACTGCGGAGTCGAGTTATCCGGTCGGTTGGTGGATCACCTGGATCGCGTTCCTGGTTCTGGATCTCATTTTCCTGATCATCGGTTCTTCCTGCTGGAAGAAGGGCAATCATCTGGATCCCGCTTCCGCGAAGAACAAGACGAGATTCTGGCTCCACAACAACCTCGGCATTTTTGTCGCAGCGCTCTGCTTCATTCCGTTCATCATCATTGCGCTTCTTGATAAGAACGCGGATAAGAAGGCGAAGACCTGGGCAGCCGTGATCGCAGCCGTCGCACTCGCGCTCGGCGTCACCACCTCGATCGACTACAATCCGATCTCGCAGGAGGAAATGCTGAACAATGCCGCGACGTACGAGAAGGTCTATTGGCTGGACAAGGGCGAGGTGTTCCATGCGTTTGACGAATGTCAGTATGTGCACGGAAAGGAACTGAACACCGGCAGCGGCGAAGAAGCGGTCAAGGCCGGAAAGACCCGCATCTGCAAGGTCTGTGAGAAGAAGATCCAGGACGGACTCGTTCCGGATGACATGAACGAGAAGGAATGGACGGATCTGCTGAACAGCGCGGCCCAGGCGGCGTCAGGCGCAGCAAGCGGTGCGGCCGCGGATTAACGGTCCATATGTAAGAAACTTTATTCGGGGCTGCTCCATCAGTGTGCAGCCCCCCTTTTTTGAAGACGGGGCATACTGACTCGCGGGAGGAAGAAAAATGTTTAAACTGGCAGTGCAGACCGGCGGGATCGACGACAGATTCGGCGTTGACGGCGCTTACCGGCTGATCCGGGAAGCCGGCTTTGATGCGGTGGACGCGAACGTGGATCACCTGTTTCCTACGGGAGATCTTCGGAACAAGAGACCGATCCCTCACTTTTTCAGGAGGGACGCCGGTGAGCAGGAGATCATGGAAGCGTTCCGGCCGTACCGGGAGGCTGCCGAAAAATACGGTCTGGAAAACTATCAGGCGCATGCGCCGTTCCCGTCCGTCATTCAGAACGGACCGGCGGACAATGAGGAATACAATGAGGCGCTGTTGGAAATGCTGAGAAGGACCGTGATCGGTGCAGCGTCGATCCATTGCCGGAATCTTGTGATCCATCCGTTCTATTATGATTACGAGCACCAGTGTTCTTTGGAAGAAGAGTGGGAACTGAACCGGAAATCCTATCTGCGACTGGCGGCGACCGCGAAGGAATACGGCGTCACGATCTGCCTTGAGAACATGTTCCGGAATTATCGCGGAAAGCGGATTGCAGGCGTTTGCAATTCCCCGTATGAGGCTGCTGCGTACGTTGACCGGCTGAATGAGGAGGCCGGAACAAACGTCTTCGGATTCTGTCTCGATACCGGGCATGCATTGCTCGTCGGAACGGACGTCAAGAACTTCATCACCGCGCTCGGCGACCGCATTGCCTGCTTCCACGTTCACGACAACAACGGCATCGAGGACCAGCATCTGGCACCTTATATGGGCGTTCAGGACTGGGACCGCTTCATCGAAGGTCTGGCGGCGGTCCGTTACGATAAGACGGTGAGTTTTGAGACGTTCAATATCTGGAACCGGGTGGATGCGGAACTGTGTCCGGATCTGTTGAAATTCATAGAAAAATCCGGCCGCATGTTCGACCGGAAAGCGGAAGAGATCATTCGTCAAACTCGATCATGACCGTGTAGGTGCTGCCGCTCAAGGTGATCTCCTTCACGGTCCCGGTCTTTGACCGGATCCTTTTGTCCGCGGAGAAGTTCCGGGACATGGCGGCGGCGGGTTCCGCGGTATAATAGTAGGCGCGGGGCAGTTTCCCTTCCGTGATCTCGACGACGTCGCCGACTTTCAGGACGTCGCGCTCCATGGTAAAAGGTTCGATTCTCATCGGGCACTCCTTAAGGCATCCGTCCGCGCATTGCAGCGGTTTCGGATGCCGCTTTTGTATCATTTCTGCAGTCATTATAGGATCAGGAAGGGGAAAAATCAAGAGTGTGGGCATCCTTTCCGAAAAAGTGCGGAAAACGGAAAAAATATTGTGGATTTTTTTCTTTTTTTCACTTTCAAAAATTCGTGAATAATGCTATACTGTCTCTAATGTTTTTGAAAAATCGGAGGAGAGGATGAAACAGGTAAAAGATTACGTGAGAACGATCCCGAACTTTCCCGAAGAAGGGATCATGTTCCGGGACATCACCACGGTCGTGGCGGATGCCGACGGACTCAAACTTGCCGTGGACGAAATGACGAAATGTCTGGACGGCATTGAGTTTGACGCGATCGTCGGTCTCGAATCCAGAGGATTCATTTTCGGGATGCCGATGGCGTACAATACGCACAAACCGTTCGTTCTGGTCCGGAAGAAGGGCAAACTGCCCCGCGAGACCGTGAGCGTGAAATACGACCTGGAATACGGCTCCGCGGAGATCGAAGTGCACAAGGAAGACATCAAACCGGGCGAGAGAGTCGTCCTGGTCGACGATCTTCTGGCGACCGGCGGAACGATGAGCGCGGCGGCCGAACTTGTGGAAAAACTCGGCGCGAAGGTCGTGAAGATGGTCTTTTTACTGGAACTTTCCGGGCTGGAAGGCAGAAAGAAACTGGAAGGATATGACGTTTCGGCGGTCGTGAGCTATGAAGGCAAGTGACCGGGAACGAAGGATCGGGGAACAAATATTTTAAACAAGAGGATAGAATCATGGGCACAATGAAAGGAAACGTTTTGGTGGGACAGTCCGGCGGACCGACAGCGGTCATCAATTCGAGCCTCGCAGGCGTTTATGCGGGCGCGAAGGCAGCCGGAGCGGCGAAGGTGTACGGAATGCGTCACGGCATTCAGGGATTTCAGGTGGGGCAGGTCGTGGACCTCGACGCCATCCTGAAGGGAGACAAGGAGATCGAGCTCCTGAAACGGACTCCGGCCTCGTTCCTCGGCGCCTGCCGCTATAAGCTTCCCGCGGTCCAGAAGGGATCGGAAGTCTACGAACAGATATTCAAATATTTTGACGAATACGGGATCAAATACGTATTCTACATCGGCGGCAACGATTCGATGGACACGATCTGCAAACTGTACGATTACGGTCAGCTCATCGGAACGGACATCCTGTTCATGGGCGTTCCGAAGACCATTGACAATGACCTCGAGATCACGGATCATACGCCGGGCTTCGGCTCCGCCGCGAAGTACGTCGCGACGATGACGAAAGAGATCATTCTGGACTCCCACGCGAACGACACGAAGGTCATCACGGTGCTCGAGATCATGGGCCGGAACGCAGGCTGGCTTACCGGTGCGGCGGCACTCGCGAAGGGAGAGGACAACTGCGGCGTCGACCTCATCTACTTCCCGGAACTGCCGTTTGACATGGCGAAATGTCTGGCTTCCGTGAAGAAGATCATGGAAACGAAGAAGCAGGTCACGATCGCGGTCTCCGAGGGACTCTGGGAGGACGAGGACAGCCATTTCTTCGATGAGATCAGCAAGAATGCGAAGATCGACGCGTTCGGACATAAGGAACTGTCGGGCGTCGGAGAGTGCATTGCCAAGTATCTCGGCAAGCAGATCGGCTGCAAGGTCCGTGCGGTGAACTTCAGTTCCATCCAGCGCTGCGGCAGCCACATTGCCTCGAAGACGGACGTCGACGAAGCGTTCCAGGTCGGAAAGGATGCGGCGAAGGCGGCTTCGAACGGCGTCAGCGGTCATATGACGATCCTGAAGCGGACGAACGACGAGCCGTACACTTGCGTCACGGAGATCTACGACGTGCACAAGATCGCCAATGCCGAGAAGAAAGTGCCGAGAGCGTGGATCAATGAGAACGGCGACGGCGTGACGGAAGAATTCCTGAATTACGTCCGTCCGCTCATTCAGGGCGAGATCCTGCCGTTCATGGTGAACGGACTGCCGGCGCATCTCACCTTGCCGAAGGAGTAAAGGAAAACGGAGAAGGGCGCGTGCTGATGCATGCGTCCTTTCGTATAGGCGAAAGAAAGGGCCGGAAAACGGCCGGACGAAAAAAAGGAGGAATATCATGGGAAGAATCATCGGAGACGGAATTACCTTTGACGACGTATTGCTGGTACCGCAGTATTCCGACGTGACGCCGAACATGGTGTCGCTGAAAACCAGACTGACGAAAAAAATCCTGCTGAACGTGCCGCTCATGAGCGCCAGCATGGATACGGTGACGGAGGCGCGGATGGCCATTGCCATGGCAAGGCAGGGCGGCATCGGCATCATTCACAAAAACATGTCCAAGGAAGAACAGGCGCAGGAAGTGGACCGCGTGAAACGTTCGGAATTCGGCGTCATCACCGACCCGTTTTATCTGCATCCCGACAATACGCTTGCCGACGCGAATCATCTGATGCAGCAATACCGGATCTCCGGCGTGCCGATCACGGATGAGAAAAAGAAACTGGTGGGCATTCTCACGAACCGGGATCTGAAGTTTGAGACCGATTTTTCCAAAAAGATCTACGAGTCGATGACGAAGGACAAACTCGTCGTCGGAAAGGTCGGCACGACGCTCGAGGAGGCGAAACAGATCCTTGCGGCGGCCAGGGTCGAAAAACTCCCGATCGTCGACGACGAAGGGATTCTCCGCGGACTCATCACGATCAAGGACATTGAAAAAGCCATCAAGTATCCGAATTCCGCGAAGGATGAGGAAGGGCGCCTGCTCTGCGGCGCGGCGGTCGGTGTGACCGGCGACGTGCTGGAGCGGGTGGAGGCGCTCGTGAGCGCCAAGGTGGACGTCGTGGTCATTGACAGCGCGCACGGTCACTCGGCGAACATCATCAACACGCTGAAGAAGATCAAGGAAGCCTTCCCGGACCTTCAGGTCATCGCAGGAAACGTGGCGACGGGCGAGGCGACGAAGGCGCTGATCGAAGCCGGCGCGGATGCGGTCAAAGTCGGCATCGGGCCGGGCTCCATCTGCACGACGCGTATCGTTTCCGGCATCGGCGTGCCTCAGATCTCCGCGATCATGGACGCGTACGAGGTCGCGAAGGATTTCGACATCCCGATCATTGCGGACGGCGGCATCAAGTACTCGGGCGACCTGACGAAGGCGATCGCCGCGGGCGGCAACGTCTGTATGCTGGGCTCGCTGCTTGCGGGCTGCGACGAGGCGCCGGGCGAGTTCGAACTCTATCAGGGCAGAAAATACAAGACTTACCGCGGCATGGGTTCGCTCGCCGCGATGGAGAAGGGATCGAAGGACCGTTATTTCCAGGAAGGCCAGAAGAAACTGGTGCCGGAAGGCGTGGAAGGCCGTGTACCGTACCGCGGAACGGTCGAGGATACGGTATATCAGCTGCTCGGCGGACTTCGTTCCGGCATGGGATACTGCGGGGCGAAAGACATCCCGACGCTGCAGGAAACGGGCAAGTTCGTGAAGATCTCGGCGGCCTCCCTGAAAGAGAGTCATCCGCACGACATCCACATCACGAAGGAAGCGCCGAACTATTCCAGTTCGGACTGATTGATCGATTTTTATTTCGGAGGAAATTATGGCTATCGTAACGATCGTCGGCGCGGGCATGATGGGTTCCGCGCTTGCCTTCCCGGCGAGGGAAAACGGCAATGAAGTCAGGCTCGTAGGAACGCCTTTGGACCGGGAGATCATTGAGACCTGCCGGAAAACGAACCGGCACCCGAAGTTTGAAAAGGACTTTCCGGACGGCGTCGGGTTTTTCCAGATCGAAGAGATGGAAAACGCCCTGAAGGGCGCCGACGTGATGATTGGCGGCGTCTCGAGTTTCGGCGTGGACTGGTTCGGAGAGTACGTGCTGCCGAAGGTACCGGAGTCATTGCCGGTGCTGTCCGTCACGAAGGGACTATTGGACACGGAGGACGACCGGCTGCTTTGCTATCCGGAAGTCTGGGAACAGCGCCTTGAGAAAACGGGGAAGAAGGTCTGCCTGAACGCGATCGGCGGTCCGTGCACGAGCTATGAACTCGTCGCGCACGACCAGACCGAAGTCACGTTCTGCGGCAGGGACCTTTCCGTGCTTCGGAAACTGAAGGCGATCATGCAGACCGACTATTACCACATCAGCATTTCGACCGACGTGGTGGGCATTGAGAGCGCGGTGGCGTTGAAGAACGGCTACGCGCTCGGCATCGCATTGACCGTCGGTTTAAATCAGAAGGCGTTCGGTTTGGACAGTGTGCTTCATTACAATTCGCAGGCGGCCGTCTTCGGTCAGGCCGTAAAAGAGATGTCGCGCCTTCTCGATTTCCAGGGCGCCGGGACGCTCCACAATCTTTCCGTCGGCGCCGGCGACCTGTACGTCACCGTATACGGCGGACGGACGAGACTCGTGGGGATCCTGCTCGGACGCGGGATGAACATTGACGAAGCAAGAGAAGAACTGAAGGGCGTCACGCTGGAGTCGCTCGTCGTGGCGGTGAGAGTGGCCCGCGTCGTGAAACGGGAAGTCGCGAAAGGAAAACTCGCGAAGGAAGATTTCCCGCTTTTGCTTCACATTGACGAGATCCTGACGGACAAAAAGGCCGTGAACATCCCGTGGGAAGCGTTTACCGGAGAGTACGAGAAATGATGAGAAAGACTTATTCAAGAGTCGGGTTTTCCGTCGTGGCACTGTACGGCGTCATGTCCGTCGTCACTGCGGTGATTCTCCTGGTGATCATGTTCGGAGTGCTTTTCACGAACTTCTCTGAACTGCTTCTGATGATCAGAAACATGGGCCCGCAGGATGCGTTTAACTTGTTCTTTAATGAGAAATACACGGATCTGGTGCTGCTTGGTTCGACCCTTGGCTCTGCCGTAGGAATGGGCGCAGGCCTTCTCGTGATGCGCGCGATCTTAAAGAAACCGGAAGCGCAGATCGAACAGAGAGATCTTACGGCGACGGAGTTGCTGCTGCTGATCCTTTCGGCGTTCGGCCTTTGGGGACTGGGTGCACTCATCGGAAACATTCCGGAATTCTTCGGCGTCCTGTCATTGGACCTGACCGCGAAGGATCCGTACATTACGCTGTTCTTCTGCATTTATGCGGTGCTCGGCGCGCCGGTGCTCGAAGAACTCGCGTTCCGGAAACTCATTCTGGACCGGGTCCATCCGTACGGCGAACTGATCGGTGCCCTGACCTCCGCTTTGTTGTTTGGACTGTTCCACGGCAATGCGGCGCAGTTCCCACTGGCCTTCGGCTTCGGGATCGTTTCGTCACTCGTGTATTTGAAAACCGGGAAGATTTCTTACAGCATCCTTTTGCATATGCTGATCAATCTGATGGGGACGTCTCCGGAACTGTTTGGCCTGCTCCACATTGACATTACGATCCCGTGGTACGTGATCGCCGGTGCGCTGATGACGGCAGGACTTATCGTCTGGTTCCTGAAACGGAAAGAGGAGTTGTTTGTATTTCACCGGTCGGCGGTTCCGGATGCGAACCGTCAGGCGTTTAAGAACCCCGGAATGCTGGTCGCCGTGATCGGAGGACTGGCTACGGTCGGCGTCACCGAAATATCGCTGCTTTTCAGCGCGTTCATGTCGTATCTTCCCGAACAGATCAGCTCGAGACCGCTCGTCCGGCTGATCCCGATCACGGCCGTCGTGATCATCGTCGTCATGGTGCTGACGCGTTCCCGGAAGAGGACGGATCCTGAGAGGACGGAACTTCCGGAACCGGATCCTTTTTCCGGTTCCCCGGACGTTTGACGCACGGCAATGCTTCGTCCGGAATGTCGATCTCGTACTTATCGTAGCCGTTGATGATCACGGTCTCGCCCCGCGTATCCGTACGCTTGAAGCCGTGACCGTAATTCCCGTGCACGTGTCCGTGCAGGAAATACTTCGGATGATACCGGTCAATGAGGTCGGTGAAGCATTGAAAACCGCGGTGCGCCGGGTCTTCCTGGTCGTTGATCCCGGCAGCGGGAGAGTGAGTCAGCAGAATATCAAAACCCTTTTTACGGCGGATCTTGAGCCAGAGTTTCGAGATCCGTCGTTTCATTTCTTCTTCCGTGTACATGCAGGGGCCGGGTTTGTAGCGCATGGAACCGCCGAGACCGAGGATCCGTAAGCCCCGGAATTCAAAGATGCGGCCGTCGATCTCCGTACAGCCTTCAGGCGGACATTTCTGATAATTCCGGTCGTGGTTCCCGTGTACGTACAGGACTTCCGCATGCGACATCGTGGCGAGGAAGGAAAGGTATTCCGGCTTCAGATCGCCGCAGGAGAGAATGAGGTCATACTTATTCAGCATGCCCGGCTCGAAGAAATCCCAGATTTTTCTGTTTTCATGATCGGATACGACGAGGATCTTCATTCGGTTTCTCCCGGAACGGGTTCCGTTTCCCGGTCCTGTTCCTCTACGCTCATCGTGGCACGCCCTTCCTCATCAAGGGCCTCGACCGGCGGGATCCGTCCGACGACGTTGTCCATGAGCCAGTCAATGGAAGTCAGTTCTTCCGGCGTCAGCACGTGATCCGGATCACTGTTTTCGATCCCGTTCTGCGACCGGAGCACGCCTTTAAAAATCTGCAGGGAACTGTTCCGGATGCTTTCCTGCAGGAAGGAGATGAATTTCACGGTTTCCGCCGGAAGATGGCGGCTGACGACGAGATCGATCACGTCGGATTCCATGCCCCACCAGTAGTTCAATGCCCTTTGTCCGCTCTTTTTGTCCTGATCTTCGAAATTCCCGTTCTGGATGCCGGCGATCAGCTTCCGGTAGAGAATGCCCCAGTTGATGATCGGCATGGCGAGATTCGTGAGACTGCCGTCCACCTCGGTCTCGTAGAGGCCGAATTCCCTGGAAAAGGAAGAGGGCGTGATGAGTTCTCTGCCCGAAATAATGCGGATGCCATTGTTCCGGAAGAAAGAAACGGCGTCGCTCCCGGTTTCGGAAGTCCATTGGAGATAGACTTTCGCGGTCGGGTTCACCGCCTTCACACCGAGGGCGAAGGCATTGACGTTCACCAGGTTCACGGGGATCGGATAGGTCGAAAGATAACCGACTTTCCCGTTGTCCGTGAGGATGCCGGCCAGAATGCCGCTGAGATACTTCGCCTCATAGATCCTCGCGTCGTAGGAACGGATGTACCGGTGGGCCGCATTCATCGTGCAGGTGAAAAAACGGACCTTCGGATGGCGGACCGCCGCCTTCAGGCAGGGATTCATGAAATTCCGCGCCGTGGCGAAGATGACGTCCGCACCTCCCTGCACGGCCTTCTCCAATACGTCCTCGGCCTCGTTCACCGGGTCCACGTTTTCGTATTTGACGGTTTCGATCTCGTCGGACAACGTGTCCTCCAGATAGAGCCTGCCGAGTTCATGCCCGTAGGTCCAGGCGGAGTCTTCGGGCTTCCGGTTATACAAGAACGCGACCTTCATTTTTTTGTCGGAACCAAAAAGCCTGCCGAACAGCGTCTTCTTCGGCGCATCCTCCGCCTCCATCAGGTATTCCACGGTGTCGTTCGACCGGAGCATGAGCAGCTCTTCGCGGATCGCCGGGAGTTCTTCCCGGATGACGTCAGGCACCTTCGACAAAGACTCTTTGTAGCCGTAAATCTTAAGATAAGCAAGGTAAGCGTCCGGAACGGGGATCTTTCCGTCCTGATTCCAGGAAAGGTTCCGGAAAGCGGTGAAGAAGCGCGCGTAGGACGTGTGGAGATCGGAACGTTCCTCGTCCGACCAGGTCTCATCAGGCTCCTTTCCCGCGAGTTTTAGGAATTCCGCGTACGAGCCCGGACGGGAGAAGACGAGATAGTTCGCAGGGCAATGCTTGTAGAACGCCAGGTATTCGTAGTAAACGCGGTTTTCAGGAGCGTCGGTGCGCTCCGGAACGAGGCGGGTCACGATGCCGGGGATCGTCGGTGCGCCGAAGTACTTCAGCACGCTCACCCGTTTGTTTCCCTCCAGTATGTAGTACCGGTTCATGTATTCGTAGGCCTTCACGGGTTCGCGGATGCCTTCTTCGAGGTGCGCCGCGCAAAGGTTGCTCCACTTGGAGGCAAATTCCGTGTTTCCCGCAAGCAGCGGCATGAAGTTCGGTGCGAACGCCGTCCGCCGTCCGGCCGTGTACGTGCCCTTGATCGCATCGGAAGGGATCTCGGTCAGGCCGAGACGCGTTTCCGCCACGATGGTTTCGTGACTGATGAGTTCCTCCAGCACCTGGAGGTAAGGATATTCGCCGCGGGAGAGCGCCTCCCGGTAGGCTTTTTCACCGAGCTTCAGTGCCCGGAGGTATTCTTCGTTCATACAGGGTCCCCTGTCCGTCGGTTTTTCATTGCAATGATTATACCATAAAACCGTGATGAATGAAAGTCATCATTGACTTTTTACGGCAGAATCCATATAATAAAAGTGATAAATGAATCATCCCGCGCGAGTTCGGGCGATATTACGAAAGGAAGTTGCATCATGGGGAAGAAGAGAGCTAAATTCGAAAAACTGGCGGCGAAGAAAAAGATCGGCGCGATCGCGAGAAACCTGAAGTCGAAAGATGCCGAAACCCGGCTGGATGCGATTTACGGACTGGGACTTTGCGGCGGGGAAGATGCGATCAATCTGCTGACGAACTGGTCGTATTCCAAAGACCCGAAGGAAAGGGAGACGGCGATCCGTGCGCTCGCCAACTGCGGAAAGGGATACAGCATCACGCACATGAGCGATCAGCTGTCCGGAGAGACCGATCCGCTCGTCCGCGAGGCGATCAAGGAGTCGATCGCAGCGATCAGGGACAGGATCAAGGAAAAAGAGTAATACGGTCCGAAAGGCCTTTCAAAGAAAAAAACGGGATCTGCCGAAGAGACAGGTCCCGTTCTTTTTATTCCTGGTGAAGCAATGCGTTCAGTATGGTTGCGGCGGTGCGTTTCATGCGTTCATCGGACCGGTTCAGCGTTTCGACGAGATCGGTGAGTTCATAACTTTCCGCACCGCTTTCCTCACCGAGCAGCACGGCGTCGGGACTGACCTTCAGCACGCGGCATATGGCGATCAGCGTGCCGATGCGCATGTTGCTTTCTCCGCGCTCTATGTCCGCATAGGTCCGTAAGGAAATGTTCGCCCCTTCCGCCACATCGAACTGGCTGAGTCTGAGATCGGTGCGGTATTTCAAAAGACGGGCTCCGATTCTGACGAGATCGAAATCATAAGTTTCCGCAGCCTGCATAATAAAACTCCTTTCCCAGGCGGAACTATGGTTCCGTTGCATAAGTATCATAATAGATACGATATGCGTTTACAAGGAACTAAAGTGCCTATCAAAAGGAATTACTATGCAGTTTACCGGAGGTTTGGAGAGGTTGGAAACGGTCACTCGATTTTCCGGATCTGTTTTTCTTCGTTCACGAAAATGACCCGCACTTCTGAAAAACGGAGAAGGAGTTCTTTCGATTTTTCCTCCCCGAGAACGAAGCAGGCGGTGGACAGGGCGTCCGCCGTCATGGAATCAGATGACACGACCGAAACGGAGAGAAGCCCGTTCCGGACCGGACGCCCCGTTCTGGCGTCTAAAATGTGGTGATAAAGGACGTTTTCCGCATAGAAGCACCGTTCATATGTCCCACTCGTCACGAGGCTGTAATCGGCCAAATAAAGCGTTGCAAGAGGCGTTTCGGACTCCGGGTCACGGATCCCGATTGCGAACAGTCCTTTTTGGGGTGATGAGCTGAACTGCTGCCCCGAAGCGCCGTATTTGTCGCCGATGAGCAGGACGTTTCCGCCGAGGTTCAGGATCGCCCGTTTCACGCCGGCGTTCATGAGTTCCTCTTTCATCCGGTCCGCAACGTATCCCTTCGCGATCGCTCCGAGATCGATCTTCAGTCCCGCGTCGAGTTTGGTCACGGTGCGGTTTTCTTCGTCCAGCACCACCTTTTCATATCCCGTGTGGGCGAGGAGTTCTTCCAGTTCCTCATCGGAGGGTACGCGATGCGTTCCTGTGAAATCGTACAGATCCGAAATGCCGCCGAGGGTGCAGTCGAACGCGCCGTCCGTCCATTCCGAGATCTGCCATGCGGTTTTCATTACGGTGAAGAGATCTTCGGAGACCGGCACGGCAATGTTCGTCGATGCATTGAGCGCGGAAAGCTCGCTTTCCGGATCCGTTCTCGAAAAGATGCGCTCGTATTCCGCAAGGGAAGCCAACGCACGATCCACGGCTTCCCTGTCTTTCCCGTCATAATAGGTGACCGAGATCACCGTGTTCAGAGCAAACACGGTGCGCGTCTTTTCTGCGGGAACGGTTTCGCAGGAGGCGAGGAGCAGGCCGGAAAGGAGAAGGAACGACGGGAGAAGCAGAAAAGCGGCCCGCCTGAAGCCGGCCTTTCTTATTGTCGTGATCTTATTCCTGCTTCTTTGCATCGTATCCCTGTCCTTCGTACTGCTTCGCCGTTGCATTTCCGGGCGTGATTTGGTATAATAACATTATCTGTGGGCATATGTCCTTCCAAGGGCATTATCGCACAATCGAAAGGAAAAAGCAACAACGTGAAACTTCGGGCGGCGGTCAAAAAATACAAAAACGATCTCCTTCTGATCGGGGGACTTCTCGTGATCGTCGCCGCAGCGTTCCTGGTCCTGCTTTCCGTAAAGAAAGCGGGGCGGTCCGTGACGGTCGAAATGAACGGCGAAACCGTCCGGACATTCGATCTTTCGGAAGACGTGACGTACCCGGTCGTGACGGAGGCGGGAGAAAACGTGCTGGTCATCCGCGGAGGCGAAGCGTGGATCGAGTCGGCGGATTGCCGCGACAAGGTCTGCGTGCACCGTGGGAAAGTCCGGAATGCGGGGGAGACGATTATCTGTCTTCCTCACAAACTGGTCGTGACGGTCCGGGCGGGAGGTGACGAATGAGCGGAAGGAGACTCGCTTATCTCGGTATATTCCTCGGGCTCGCAATGATCCTCTCGTACGTGGAGACGCTGATCCCGCTGTCCGCCGTGGTGCCGGGCATGAAGATCGGCCTCGCAAATGTCGTGACGGTTTTTCTTCTGTACAGATTCCGCTGGTTCGAGGCGTTTCTCGTTTCCTTCATCAGGGTGATCCTGTCCGCATTGCTGTTCGGATCGCTGATGAGTTTTCTGTTTTCCACGGCCGGCTTTCTCGTCAGCTTTCTGGCGATGCTGCTTCTCAAGAAGACCGGTAAGTTCAGGACCGTTTCCGTCTCCGTGACGGGCGGCGTCCTGCACAATACCGCGCAGATCCTTACGGCGGCGGCCGTGCTGGGATCCGGCGCGATCATCGGCTATCTGCCGGTGCTGTTCCTCGTGGGCATCGTGACCGGGGCCGTCATCGGCCTGCTTTCCGGGATCCTCATCCGGACGGTCCCGCTCAAAATGTAACGGAGTAGATCGGTCAGCATGAACGAAAAAAAGAAAAAATCAAAATCAGCGAAATATCTGGTGCTGGGACTGATCTTCCTTCTGATCTTCGTCCTGTCGCTGTCGATCAGCCTGATCTATCAGAAATCCCGGGAGGAGGCCTACAGTTCCATGGCCAAGGCCTCTCTGCCGACCGTGTCCGTGAAGTTCGGAAAATACGAAACGGAACTCCACGGGTACGTGACGGAAATGACGCTGTCCGACATGCGGGATGTGATCGTACCCGTCGGAAAGGACCGGAAACTCTCCCTCACCGTGCACGGGTACGGCAATGACATTGCCTCCGTCCGCTACTGGGTGCGTTCGCTCGACGGAAAGGAATACATCGACGGCGCAACGATCGAAAAACCGGAAGAATCCCAGGGGGAATACGACCTGCAGCTGACGTTCTCGGAGCTTCTGAAGAGCGGGACGGAGTACCATCTGCAGATCGACCTCGGGACGGGAGAGCGCGAAGTGCATTACTATACGCGGATCTTCGTCGCGAACACGATCTATTCCGAAGAACTTCTGGATTTTGCGGATACGTTTTCCCGGGCGACGTACGACCGGGAAAAGGCCGATTTCATCGTCAATTACATCCAACCGGAAGACAAGTCCGGCACGGACGATTATTCCAGGATCGACATTCATTCGAAATACAGCATGTTCACCTTCGGCTCCCTGACCGTGGAGCGCGGACAGAAGATCAGGGTGCGGATCTCCGAACTTGAATCGACGCAGATGTCCGTATTGTTCACCTATGACGTCAGGATCCTGGACGGAGACGTCTGGCGGGTCTGCCGGACCGAGGAATTCTTTACGGTCCGTTACCGGAACGGCCGGAAATACCTGCTCGACTACTACAGAACGCTCGACGAGAAGTTCTCACCGGACCGTTCGACGAAGGAAAAGGGCCGGATCACGCTCGGCATCGAGAACCGGAAAAACACGGTCCTGACGAGCGGAAACGGCACGTACACGGTGTTTGAGAAAAACCGGGAACTCTGGCTGTACAATGCAAAGACGAATTCCATGAACATGGTCTTCAGTTTTCGCGACGATGCCGACACGTCGGGACGGAGCGATTACGATCATCACGAGATCCTTCCCGTCAAGGCGTCGAGCGACGGCTCCGTGGACTACATGGTCTACGGATACATGAACCGCGGCTCGTACGAAGGTCAGGTCGGCATTTGCTTCTACCGGTACGACGCCGGGAAGAACGCGACGAGACGGCTCTTTTACGTGCCGGTCTACCAGTCCGAACTGATGCTCATGATGGACCTCGGCGCCCTGGCCTACGTCAATGAAGGCGACGTCTGTTACCTGCGTTACGGCGACGGCATTTATTCGATCGACTTGAATTCCGGCGAGTCCGTAGAGGTGTCGATCCGTGCCTATCCCGGCCTTTATGCGAAGAACGAGAAGGGCAATGTGGTTGCCTGGGTCGAGGGCTCGGATCTGAGTTACCCTGAGCGTCTCGTCATCCTGAACTTAGACTCCCAGACGACGACCGTGGTCAATTCCGAAGAGGGCGAGTACGTGAAGATCCTGGATTTCATCGGGGACGACATCGTCTACGGATTTGGCAAAGAGTCCGATTCGGTCATTTTCGCAAACATCGACGTGAGGCAGTTATTGAACCGCATCATCATTGCATCCACGGACGAGGGGCTGACGATACAGCAGGAATATGCCTCAAAAGAATTTTACATTCTTTCCGTCGGCGTTTACGACACGAGGGTCACGATCCAGCGCGGCGTGAAGGATGGGAACGGCGAACTGGTCCCGATGGAGGACGACGTTCTGCTCATCACCCAGGACGTCGGTGACACGACCGATAAGTCCATGGTCATGCGGAGAAACGAGAACGAAGTGAAGCGCACTTACTACATTCAGATCAGCAAGGCCACGAACGTCGATTCCCAGTTCTCCGAAGTCGCACCCCGGTTCGAAATGCTCCGGGAGGCGAACGTCATTGCCCTCGTGCACCACCAGCACAACGCTTATTACGTGTACGGCTACGGAAAGCTGCTTTCCGTCGAATCCGAACTGAACCTCGCGATCCGCGAGGCGTACGAGGTCTTCGGCGTGGTCGTGGACGCGGACCTGAACGACCTCTGGACGAGAGGCACCCGGGATCTCGTGAAGACGATCTCGATCCAGCCGTACCGTTCCGACGGGACGGTGAGTTCTCTCGCCGCCGCCATCCAGGTGTTGAGCGCGCAGGAAGGCATGCAGATCCGCGACGCAGAGAAACAACTGATCGGAGGCGCGAGCCCGATGGAGATCATCAACGGAGCCATCGGAGAGGAAAAGGCGATCAACCTGTACGGATGTACCTTGCAGGAGGTCCTGTATTTCATCAACGAAGGCCGTCCCGTCATGGCGATCACGGGCAACCGGACCGCCGTCGTCATCGTCGGCTACGATCAGGATAACGTATCCATTTACGATCCGGCGACCGGAGAGACCGTGAAGGAATCCATGTCGTCCGCGGCCGCATTATTCGAAGGATTCAACCACCTCTTCCTGTCGTACCGGTAAAAAAGCATTGACCGGTCATGGCAATGACGACGGGCGGGGACATAACGAAACAGCATTATTTCGGACGGACATCACATGAGCAAGACATTCAGACAGGTCATCCTTCCTCTCATCGGAGCAGTCATATGGGGCGTGTCCTTCGTGGCTCAGAAAGTGAGCACGATGGGCGCGTTCCTCTTTGACGCCTCCCGCTCGTTCGTTGCGGTCGCGTTCATCCTCATCCTCATTCTGGTGGTGACGAAAGGCGATTACAAGCATCTGCTGCGAGAGGAGACGAAGGAAGGCACGAGAGCATTATGGCTCGGCGGCCTCGTCTGCGGCCTTTTTCTGACTTTTGCGATGTACTCGCAGCAGACCGGCATGAACCTGGGCACGGACGCCGGAAAAGCCGGGTTCCTGACTGCGCTGTACGTCGTGCTGGTGCCGGTGCTCGGCATGCTGTTCCGGAAAAAAACGCCGGTATTCACGTGGATCGCGGTCGCGGTCGCTTTCGTCGGCATGTATTTTCTCTCCATCAAAAGCGGCACGTCGTTTTCGATGGAAGGGTCCGATCTGCTGATGCTTCTCTGCGCGTTCCTGTACGCCTGTCAGATCCTTTCGGTCAGCCATTTTGCGGCGAAGTGTCATCCCGTGAAATTGTCCTGCCTGCAGTTCTTGACCTGCGCGGTCGTGTCTCTCATTCTGGGACTCATTTTTGAGCCGTTCTCTTTCGCGGCGATCGGCGAGAATCTCTGGCCGATCCTCTACCTCGGCATCGTTTCCTCCGGCATCGGCTACACGATCCAGATCGTCGCCCAGAAAGGCACGAATGCGGCGGTCGTGACCTTGTTCATGTCCATGGAATCCGTGTTTTCCGTCATTGCCGGCGCTGTGTTTTTAAGCGAAAGAATGACCGGAAGGGAATACCTCGGCGCGGGACTGATGTTCGTTGCCGTGGTGCTGAACATCCTGGGACCGGTCATGGAACGGCGGCGGAAAAAAGAGCCGGAAGAAAAGATTTAATAAAGTTTTCCTTGCCAAATCCAAAGGAGTGCGATATAGTTTACCATTGAAATAAGAAGAAACCGCGAAGTCGATTTCGGGAATCTACCTATACAATGCGGTAAAAAACGGGAATACGCGGAAGGAGCGTGCAATGCGGATCGGAACGGGCTATGACGTGCACCGGCTGACAGAAGGCCGGAAACTCATCCTCGGCGGGGTGGAGATCCCTTACGAAAAGGGATTGCTCGGACACTCCGACGCGGACGTGCTTTTGCATGCAGTCATGGACGCGCTGCTCGGCGCTGCGGCATTGCCGGACATCGGGGAACTGTTCCCTGACCGCGATCCCAAGTACGAGGGCGCGAACAGCATGGATCTCTTGTGGCAGGTCGGGGCAATGCTTTTCCAGAAAGGCTACCGCATCGAGAACGTGGATGCGACCGTGATCGCGGAACAGCCGAAGCTTGCTCCGTACAAGAAAGAGATGATCCGGAACATCGCGTCCGTGCTCGGTCTTCCGGAAGACCGCGTCAACGTCAAGGCGACGACGGAGGAAGGCCTCGGATTCACGGGAAAGGGAGAGGGCATTGCCGTTCAAGCGGTCTGCCTCATCACGGAAAGCCGCAAAAAAGCGGAATTTGTCTGAAAACGGCGGAAGAATATGTCAGAGTTTACGCGTTTTGTAAAAGAGCAGATGAAACTCATCAAGGACCGGGATCCGGCCATGAAGAGCAAGTGGGAGGTGTTTCTTTACCCCTCCTTCAAGGCGCTGTGGGCGTACCGGCGGAGCCACAAGCTCTACCTGAAAGGGCATTATTACCGTGCGCGGAAAATCGCGCAGCGCTCGGCGAGAAAGACCGGCATCGAGATCCACCCCGGCGCCGAGATCGGGAAGAATTTCTTCATCGACCACGGCTACGGCGTCGTGATCGGGGAAACGACCGTGATCGGCGACAACGTCCTGCTGTATCAGGGCGTGACGCTCGGCGGCAACGGAAAGGAACAGGGAAAGCGTCATCCGACGATCGGGAACAACGTGATGATCTCGGCGGGCGCGAAGGTGCTCGGCTCGTTCACGATCGGCGACAATTCGAAGATCGGCGCGGGCAGCGTCGTACTGAATGAAGTACCGCCGAATTCAACGGTGGTCGGCGTTCCGGGTCACGTCGTCAAACAGAACAACGTCCGGATCCCGTCGCAGGATCTGGATCAGATCCACCTGCCGGATCCTGTGGAAAACGAGATCAGCGAGATCCGGAAAAAACTGGAAGCACTGGAAGAAATCGTCGGCGGCAGGGAAAAGGCGCCGGCAAATGAGGATCAGACATGAAACTTTACAATTCATTGAGCAAGAAAGTGGAGCCCTTCATTCCGAACGTGGAAGGAAGGGTCTCGATGTATACCTGCGGGCCGACCGTGTACCATTTCGCGCACATCGGAAATCTCCGGTCGTACATTGCCGAGGATGTGCTGGAAAAGGCGCTCCGCTATGAAGGCTACGACGTGAAGCGCGTCATGAACATCACGGACGTCGGTCATCTCTCGAGCGACGCGGACACCGGCGAAGACAAGATGCTGAAGGGCGCGAAGCGGGAGCATAAGACGGTCATGGAGATCGCCGAGTTTTACACGAAGGCGTTCTTCGAGGACATGAAACGGCTGAACATCAAGATGCCCGACGTCGTGGAACCCGCGACGCACTGCATCCCCGAGTTCATCCACATGATCGAGGTGCTGTTGGAGAAGGGCTATGCCTATCGGGCGGGCGAGAACGTCTACTTCGACACTTCGAAGCTCGACAATTATTTCGTCTTCGGTTCGCAGAACGAAGAAGAGCAGCTCGTCGGCGTGAGAGACGACGTGACGGAAGACTCGAACAAGCGGAACAAAAACGATTTCGTCCTTTGGTTCACGAAGTCGAAGTTCGAGGATCAGGCGCTGAAATGGGATTCGCCCTGGGGCACGGGGTATCCCGGCTGGCACATCGAGTGCTCCTGCATCAGCATGAAACACCTCGGCGATTCAATGGACATCCATTGCGGCGGCGTGGACAACATGTTCCCGCATCATACGAACGAGATCGCGCAGAGCGAGGCCTATCTCGGGCACAAGTGGTGCAATTACTGGTTCCACGTGCATCATCTGAACGACCGGAACGGCAAAATGTCAAAGTCGAAGGGCGACATCCTGACCGTTTCGAAGCTCATCGAAAAAGGCTACGATCCGCTGGTCTACCGGCTGTTCTGCCTGCAGTCGCATTACCGGAAACCGCTGGAATTCTCATTCGACCAGATGGACAATACCGCCGTCGCGTATGAAAAACTGAAGAAGCGCGTGATGGACAACGTCCGGAAAGCCGGCAATGAGCCGGCGGACGAAGCTGCCGTTTCGGAATACAGAAACCGCTTCATCGAGGCACTTGACAACGACGTGAATACGGCAATGGGGCTGACGGTGCTTTACGATGCATTGAAGGCGCCGCTCAATGCTGCGACGAAGGCTGCAATCGCGAAGAGCTTCGACGAGGTGCTCGGTCTTGACCTGACGGTGGAGAAAGAGGCGCCGGAAGAGAAAACGGACGCGGATCCGGAACTCGTTTCCTATGTTGAGGAGATGATCGAACGGCGGAAAGCGGCGAAAAAAGAAAAGAACTTCGAGGAAGCGGACCGGATCCGGAACGAACTTCTCGGGAAGGGCATCGTGCTGAAGGATACGCGCGAAGGCACGCTTTGGGAGAAACAGGGATGACGAATGACCCGAAAACGCTCGGCGCGCTGACGCTTGCATACGTCGGCGACACGGTGTATGAGCTTTTCAACCGGCTGAAAACGGTGGCGAACGGCGACCGGCCGGTGGAACTGTTGCACCGGGAAAGTATTTCAAGGGCGAAGGCGGTGACGCAGAGCAAGATCGTGGACGTCATCATGGAGGACCTCACGGAAGAAGAGCAGGCGGTGTACCGCAGAGGCCGGAACGCCAACGTGCATACGAAGGCGAAGAACGCTTCGGTGCAGGAATACCATCGCGCGACCGGGCTGGAAGCAGTGATCGGGTACCTCTATCTGAGCGGGGAAAAAGAGCGCATCAGGACCTTGTTGAACAAGGGCTTTGAGGCATTGGGACTTTGAAACGGGCCGGTATGGAACAGACGGGAACGGACAAACTGAAGATCGAAGGAAAAAACGCGGTGACCGAGGCTGTCCGCGCCGGCAGGACCTTTGAAAAGATCCTGATCGAAAAGGAGTCGAAGGACCGGGCGCTCTCAAGTCTTGCAAAAGAGGCGATCGAACAGGGCATCATGGTGCGGTTCGAGCCGAAGAGCCGCCTCGATTTCCTTTCCGAAACGAAGAACCACCAGGGGGTCATCGGGCTGTTGAGCGCCTTCCGCTATTATGAGCCGGAAGACCTTCTGAAAGAAGCCGGAGACCGGAACGAACCGCCGTTTCTCATTTTGTTAGACGGCATCGAGGATCCGCACAATTTCGGCGCGATCTTACGGACCGCACATCAGGCGGGAGCGCACGGCGTGATCATTACGAAGACGCGGGCCGCGGGCCTCAATGCGACGGCCGCGAAAACGTCGGCGGGCACGTTCAATTACGTGAAAGTCGCCCGGGTGCCGAACCTCGTCAGGACTATGGAAGACCTGAAGGAAAAGGGACTCTGGATCATCGGCGCCGACATGGGCGGCGCTTCCATGTACCGCACGGACTTCACCGGCGCCGTCGGTCTCGTGATCGGCAATGAGGGGAAAGGCTTGTCGCGGCTCGTGAAAGAACACCTTGACCTCGTGACCTCGATCCCGATGAAGGGGAAGATCGATTCATTGAACGCGTCGGTCGCGGCCGGCATTCTGATGTACGAAGTCGTACGGCAAAGGAGCATGAAAGGGCAATGATCAAACTCATCGTTTGCGATCTCGATATGACGATCCTTCCGAAGCCGTTGTCGACGGTGCCGGAGGAATTGTTCCCGCTCATCCGCCTCATGAAAGAGCGGGGAATCGAGTTCGCCGCAGCGACGGGAAGGCAGGCGCAGAACGTGCGGACTCTCTTCCGGGAGACGGGCGGCGGCATCTACATCATTTCCGACAACGGCGGCACGATGTTCTATTGGGACGAACTCATCAGGACCGCGGAAATGAACGAGGGCCGCGAAGAGGAGATCATTGACGACATCTTGAACACGCCGGACGTCTATCTCGAAATGACCGGGATCACGACCGGATACATGATCAAGGAGAGCGGACCGCTCTGGGACTTCTTAAAAGGCATCAACGAGGACACGATGATCGAAGATCCGCACGTCCGCCCGGAACCGGTGACGAAGATCAGTTTCAATGAGCTCGGGCACCGCGAGGTCGACCCCGAAAAAGTGCGGTTTTTCCAGGAAAAATACGGGGACAGTTATTCCGTCGTGCAGTCCGGAAACGGCTGGGTGGACATCTATTCCGCGAAATGCGGGAAGGGTCCCGCACTGAAGGATCTGATCCAAAGGCTCGGGCTCAAGAAAGAGGAAGTCGTGGTGTTCGGCGACAACGAGAACGACGTGTCCATGTTTGAAGAAGCCGGTCTTTCTTATGCCAGGGAGTTTTCATTGCCGGACGTGAAAGCGAAGGCGGACCGCGTGACGACGGATCCCGTGAAAGAGATCGGAAGATTGTTGGAGGAGATGAGATGAGTAAGCAAGAAAAAGGACCTGAAGACAGGATCTGGACGATCCCGAACGTTCTCACGATGTTCCGGATCGTGCTGATCCCGTTTTTCGTGTTCCTGTATCTGAAGGGATATTACGTCCCGTCGCTCGTCGTGATCGGGCTCTCCGCCGTGACGGACATCCTCGACGGCATCATTGCCCGGAAATTCAATATGGTTTCCTCTCTCGGCAAGGCGCTGGATCCGATCGCGGACAAGTTGTCCCAGCTTGCACTGATGCTGTGTCTTCTGCAGCGGTTCTGGCCGCAGATGCTGATCCCGGTCATCCTCATCGTGGTGAAGGAACTGACCACCGGCATCGTTGCGCTCGTGACCGTGAAGAAGACGAAACTCGTGAAGAGCGCGGTCTGGCACGGCAAACTGACGACCGTACTCCTGTACGCCATGATGATGCTGCACGTCATCTGGTACGACATTCCGCCCATCGTCTCCTGGATCTCGGTCCTCATCGCGTCGGCCATGATGCTGGTGTCCTTCGTACTTTACATCATCCGGTACGCGAAGATGCTTTCGGAGAAGCGGAAAGAAGACGAGGAAGAGGAAACGGCGGAAGAGAAGGTAGCGGAAGAAAGCGAAGAAACGGAAACAGAACTGCCTGACGAGGCGGTTTCGGAATAAATACAGGCAAGAGGTAAGGCATGGCAAACAAACTGATCATTGTGGAGTCTCCCACAAAAGTGCACACGATCAAGAAATTCATCGGTTCCTCCATGGACGTCATCGCGTCTCAGGGACACATCCGGGATCTGCCGAAGTCCCAGCTCGGCGTGGATACGGCGGGAGATTTTGAACCGAAGTATATTACGATCCGCGGTAAGGGCGACATCATGAGCGCCTTGAAAAAAGCGGTCAAGAAGGCGGACAAGATCTACCTCGCGACCGACCCGGACCGCGAAGGAGAAGCGATTTCCTGGCATCTGACGGAAGCCCTCGACATGGCCGGCAAGGACGTGTCCCGGGTCACGTTCAACGAAATCACGAAGGACGCAGTGAAGAACGCGCTGAAGGAGCCGAAGAAGGTTGACCGCAATCTCGTGGACGCCCAGCAGGCGAGACGCGTTCTGGACCGGGTGGTCGGTTACGAAGTGAGCCCGATCCTCTGGAAAAAGGTGAAGGGCAAGCTCTCCGCCGGCCGCGTGCAGTCCGCAGTGCTTCGGATGATCGCCGACAGGGAAGAGGAGATCCGGGAGTTCATTCCGAAAGAATACTGGAATCTGACGGCAGAACTCGAAAGCGACGGAAATGCGTTCACGGCGGAATACGCCGGAAAGAACGGACGGAAGAAAGAGTTGAATTCGGAGAAGGAAGCGGAACAGGTCGTCCGGGAAACGGAACGCGAAAAGTTCGAGATCTCGGAGATCAGAACGCAGGAACGCCAGAAGGCGGCGCCGTATCCGTTCACGACTTCCACGCTGCAGCAGGATGCCGCGAATCTTTTGAATTTCCCGACCGAAAAGACGATGCGGGTCGCACAGCAACTGTACGAAGGCGTGAAGATCAGCGGTCAGGGCACCGTCGGTCTCATCACGTATCTCCGTACGGATTCCACGCGTGTCGCGAAGGAAGCGGATGCGTTTGCGAAAGAGTACGTCCGGAAGAACTTTGGGGAAGACTTCGTCGGACAGGGCGCCGTCCGGAACAAGGACCGGGCGCAGGACGCGCACGAAGCCATCCGTCCGACGTTCATTGAACTGACGCCGGAAAAGGTGAAAGGCGATCTTCTCCGGGATCAGTATCGCCTGTATCAGCTGATCTGGAAACGCTTCGTCGCGAGCCGGATGAAGGCCGCCGTGTACGAGCAGACCTCGGTGAAACTTTCGGCCGGAGCGCACGAGTTCACGGCTTCTGTTTCACAGCTGAAGTTTAAGGGCTATCTCACGGTCTACGGCGAGAAGGAAGAAAACCAGGGCGAGAAGGCCTTGCTGAAACTGAAGGAAGGCGGGAACGTACGCCTCCTTGAACTGAAGAAAGAACAGCATTTCACGCAGCCGCCGCAGCATTTCACCGAAGCGACGCTCGTGCGTTCAATGGAGGACCTCGGCCTCGGCCGTCCTTCGACCTATGCGCCGACGATCACGAACATTCTGCGCCGGCATTACATCACGAAAGAAGGCCGGAACATTTTCATGACCGAACTCGGCGAAGTCGTGAACGACTTCATGAAGAAATACTTCGCCGACATCGTGGATCTGAAGTTCACGGCGGACATGGAAGAAGCGCTGGACAAGGTCGCTGAGGGCGAGCTGGACTGGCACAAGATGATGAAGGATTTCTATCCCGGCTTCGAGGAGGAAGTGAAGAAGGCCGGCAATGAGATGGAAAAGGTGAAGGTCGCGGACGAGCTCTCGGAGGAAGTCTGCGAGAAGTGCGGCAGAAGAATGGTCATCAAGTACGGCGCGCACGGAAAATTCCTCGCCTGCCCCGGCTTCCCGGAATGCAGGAATACGAGACCGCTTCTTGAGAAGACCGGCATTCCCTGCCCGAAGTGCGGAAAGGAACTCATTGAGCGGCGGACCAAGAAGGGGCGCAGATTCTACGGATGCATCGATTCCGAAAACTGCGGATACATGTCCTGGACCCGTCCGGCGGCATCGAACAAGTGATTCCGAAAAAAACGGAAGCGTAAACGACAGAAGGAGGAACGAGAATGGCTGTATTGGAAGTGAAAAGCGAGAGTTTTGAAAAAGAAGTGCTGGAGTCGGAAAAGCCGGTGGTGCTGGATCTTTTTGCGACCTGGTGCGGACCGTGCAAGATGCTCCGTCCCGTCATCGAGGAATTGTCCGAGGAGCATCCGGAAGTGAAATTCGTTTCCGTCGACGTGGATGAGGAGGCGGAAATTGCCATAAGATACGGCGTTTCGTCGATCCCTTGTCTGGTGTTTTTGAAGAACGGGGAAGAAGTCGGGCGTTCGGTCGGCTTCCGTCCGAAGGACGCGCTCGAAGCTGCGATCGGTGACCTTGCATGACGGACGTTCTCATCATCGGCGCGGGCACTGCCGGACTTACGGCCGCGATCTACGCGAGGCGGGCGGAAAAGACCGTATTGGTGCTCGAAGCGAATTCCTTCGGCGGTCAGATCGTCAATACGCCGAGCATCGAGAATTTTCCCGCGGCTCCTCACGTTTCAGGCTTCGATTTTGCCATGCGCCTGTACGAACAGGCAACTGCTCTCGGCGCCGAGATCCGCTTTGAAAAAGCGCTCGAACTTAGGGACGGCGATCCGAAAACGGTCGTGACGGCGAAGAACGAATACGTGGCGAAGACGGTGATCCTCGCCACCGGATCAAAGAACCGGAAGCTCGGCCTTTCGGAAGAGGAGCGGCTCACGGGACGCGGCGTATCCTATTGCGCGACGTGTGACGGGCATTTCTTCCGGGGAAAGACCGTCGCCGTGGTCGGCGGAGGCAATACCGCATTGGAGGACGCCCTGTATCTTTCGGACATGGCGTCCAAAGTATATCTCATTCACCGCAGAGACTCGTTCCGCGGCGAGGAAGCCCTCGCAAACCGGCTGAAAGAAAAGGAAAACGCGGAGTTCGTGCTGAACAGCACCGTGACGGAACTGATCGCCGGAGCGAAACTGGAAGCCGTCAGGGTCAGCAGTGCGGACGGCAATGAACGCGTCCTTCCGGTCGACGGACTCTTCGTTGCGATCGGCCGCATTCCGGAGAATCTGGCGTTTTCTCCGCCCGTTCAGCTGGATGAAGCGGGTTACGTCGCGGCAGGAGAAGACTGCCGGACGAACGTGCCCGGCGTATTTGTCGCCGGAGACAACCGGACGAAGACGGTCCGGCAGCTGGTGACGGCGGCGGGAGACGGCGCGGTGGCTGCGCTGGAAGCGGTGAAATATCTGAATTCCTGAAGGAAAAACGAATGAACGGTCATTGCGTTTATCTTTTGAACGACGCGTTTCCGCCCATCATTGACGGCGTATCGAACGCGGTTGAGAATTATGCGTCGGAGCTGTACGGCTTCGGCGATTCGCCGGTCGTTCTGACGCCGAAAACGGGCAAAACCGACGACAGCATTTATCCGTATCCCGTGGTGCGTTATCCGAGCATTGATCAGACGAAGCGGATCGGGTACTACGTCGGCGTGCCGCTTTCCTCGAGGATCTCCAAGATCACTCTTCAGTCCCCGCCCACGATCCTGCACGCGCATTGTCCGGCGATCTCGTTGTTTCTCGCTCGCTCGATCCGGGTGCAGAAGAAAGCGCCGCTCATCTTTACGTATCATTCCAAGTACGACGTGAACATCCGCGAAGCGATCCGGGGCAAGTTCATACAGAACGCGGTGATCCGCGCAATGGTGGAGACGATTGCTGCCGCAGACGAAGTCTGGGCGGTGTCGAAGGGCGCCGGCGAGAGCCTGAAATCACTGGGGTACAAGGGCGACTACGTCGTGATGGAAAACGGCGTCGACGTTCCGAAGGGACGGGCGGATGAGAGAACGATCGCAGAACTGAGACAAAAATATGCACTCCCGGAGAACGTTCCGGTCTTCCTTTTCGTCGGAAGAATGGAGTGGTACAAGAACCAGCGGATCATTCTGGACGCCCTGAAAAAACTGAAAGCCACGGGACGTCCCTTCCGTATGCTGTTCGTCGGGAAGGGGACCGAGATGGAGGAGATCCGGGCGTATGCCGGAGAACTCGGGCTCAGGGACGACACGGTGTTCACCGGAGCCGTCACGGACCGGGAACTCTTGCGGGCGTATTATTCCGTCGCGGATCTGTTCCTGTTTCCGTCGGTATACGACACGAACGGACTCGTGGTCCGGGAAGCCGCGGCGTCGTCGCTGCCGTCCGTGCTGGTGAAGGGAAGCTGTGCGGCGGAAAACACCGTCGACGGCCGGAACGCGTTTCTCATTGACGAGAACGCCGATTCTCTTTACGCGATGCTGGACCGGCTCTACGACAAACGGGACGGGATCCGGGAAGTAGGGGAAAACGCTGCGGACGATCTGTACGTTTCCTGGCACGATTCCGTTTCCAGGGCAAAAGAGCGCTACGGAATCGTCGAGGAAGCGTATTTGCAGGGCAAGTATTCAAAGAGAAAGGCAAAGGATCAGACGCTCGAAATGCGGCGCCGGATCATTGAATTCTTTGACAATGTCGGTCATGAGGGAAAGGATGCGCCATGAAGCTTGAATTCGGTTACGGAACCGGAAAACAGACGGTGAACTGTCCGGCGGAAAATCTGCTTGCGGTCCTCACCGCCAATGAGATCGAACACAAACGGACCGGCGAAGAGGCGGTAAGGTATGCCCTGGCGCACCCCATCGGAACGAAACCGTTGAAAAAACTGGTGGTCCCGGGGCAGAAGATCGCGATCGTCACGAGCGACGTGTCCCGCCCGATGCCGAGCTACGCGGTATTGCCGGCCGTGCTTGACGAACTGTTTTCGGCAGGCGTCAAAGCCGAAGACGTGACGGTGGTCTTTGCCATCGGCTCCCACAGGAAAGAGACCGAAGAAGAAATGCGCCGTCTCGTCGGAGACAGCGTCTTTGAAACCGTGAAATGCGTGGATTCCGACCCGGAGGACACGGTCCACATGGGGAAAACGGAAGCAGGGACGCCGGTGGACATCACGAGGGTCGTGGCGGAAGCGGATTTCAGGATCGCGCTCGGAAACATTGAATTCCATTATTTCGCAGGTTATTCCGGAGGCGCGAAGGCATTGATGCCCGGCGTGTCGACGCCGAAGGCGATCGAACGGAACCACCGGATGATGGTGGACCCCGACGCGGTGGCCGGAAAACTGCACAGGAATCCGATCCGCGAGGACATTGAGGAAGCGGGAAGGATCATCGGTCTCGACTTCATCGTGAACGTGGTGCTGGACGAGCACAAACACATCGTTTACTGCGTGGCGGGCGACAAAATCGAGGCGCACAGGGACGGCTGCGCGTACCTTGACCGCATGTACCGCAAAACCATCCCGGAAAAAGCGGATATCGTGCTTGTTTCGCAGGGCGGCGCTCCGAAGGATGCAAATCTCTACCAGACGCAGAAAGCCCTGGAAAACGCCAAATACGCGGTCAGGGACGGGGGTTCGGTCATTCTGATCGGCGCCTGTCCGGAAGGACTCGGAAGCCGCGTCTTCGAGGAGTGGCTGACCTCGGCTTCTTCGCCGGAGGAACTCACGAAGTGGATCCGGAAGGAATTCGTCCTCGGCGGACATAAGGCGGCGGCCATCGGTCTCGTGATGCAGAAAGCGAAAGTGTATCTCGTTTCGGAAATGGATCCGGAATTCGTGAAAAGCATTTTCTTCATTCCGGCATCTTCGGCGGAAGAGGCGTTTCAGGCGGCGATGAAGGAATACGGTCCGGAGGCGAAGGTCATCGCGATGCCGTACGGCGGCGCCACCTTGCCTTCCGTGCAGGCCTGAAAGCGAAGAGAACAGAAAAAAGGCATAAAAAAAGCTGTCGCAACGCGGTCAGCCGTGAGATCCACGGGGAGACTTAAATGCGGCAGCTTTTTTCAGGGGAACAGCTTATTTCTCGATATCGGACGCAGCGTTCTTCTTAACGCTTTCGATGCCGTTTAAGCAGCTCGCCTTCGCCTTGTAGCTTTCGCTCACGAGAATGATCTCGCCGTTCCGTGCCTTTAAGCGGAAACGGAACTCGCCGGCCTTGTCCGCGTACACCTCGAACTTCGGGCATTTTTCCTGAGCGAACCCTTCGACCGTCTGATCTTCGACAGCGGCGGCGGGCGCGTTCTTCTTAACGCTCTCGATGCCGTTCAGGCAGGCTTTTTCAGAGGTATAGATCTCGGAAGAACCGATGATCTGACCATTTCCCGCGACGAGATTAAACTTGATCCCGGTCTTGACTTCCTTCACAACAAATTTTCCCATGAGAAACCTCCAGAAACAAATATTTGTTGCCTAAAGTATAGAATAGAAACAGGAAACTGTCAAACTTTTTTTCAATTCAGCGCACATTTTGCGCACATTTTTAAAACATTTTTGTGAAAAATGCCGCTTCAGGGCGTCTTTTCCGTCTCAAAGCAGGAGTTCCGCGATCTGGACGGCGTTCGTCGCCGCGCCTTTTCTGAGCTGATCTCCGGCAATGAACATCGAAAGCCCGCGGTCGCTCGTCAAGTCTTTCCGGATCCGGCCGACGAAGACGAGATCCTGATCCGAGGTGTCAAGGGGCATCGGATAGCGGTGGTTCGGAAGATCGTCGACCAGGGTCACGCCGGGCGCCTTGGCAATGACCTCCCGGGCCTCTTCGGGAGAGACCGGGTCCTTCGTCCGGACCGTCGCCGAGATGCTGTGGCTCCGGATGACGGGCACGCGGACGCAGGTGCAGGTCACGTTCATTTCCGGAAGGTGCATGATCTTCCGGCCCTCGTTCTGAAGCTTCATCTCCTCCGTGGTATAATCGTCGGTCGACTGCGAGCCGATCTCGGGGATGAGGTTGAAGGCGAGCGGATAGCGGAAGACTTTCGGCGTCACGGTTTCTCCGGAAAAATACGCCTTCGTTTCTTCGAGCAGTTCCACGGGACCGCCCTGGCCGGCGCCGCTGGACGCCTGATAGGTCGACACGATCATTTCCGTGATCGGAGAGAGCGAGTTGAGCGCATTGACGCCCACGGCAGTGATGATCGTGGAGCAGTTCGGGTTCGAGATGACACCGTGATGGAGTTTTGCGTCACCGGGATTGATCTCCGGCACCACGAGCGGCACGTCGGGATCCATCCGGAACGCGCTGGAATTGTCCACGAATACCGCGCCCGAACGGACGATGCTGTCCTTAAAACGTTTGGCGATCTCGTTTTCCGCCGCGCCGAGGACGAGGTCAAGCCCGGAAAACGCGTCGTCCGTTGCCTCACGGACGGTCACCTGATCCCCATGAAACGCGAGCGTCTTTCCGGCGCTCCTGGCACTGGCGAGCGGGCGGAGTTCCGAAATGGGGAAGTCCCGCTCTTCCAGGATCCGGATCATTTCTCTTCCGACGGCGCCGGTCGCGCCGAGTATTCCGACTTTCATGAAACAGCCCTCCCTTACTTGAATTCTTCGTACAGGACTTTCACGGAACGCGCGAAATCCTTTTCATCCACGCCGACGATGACGTTCATTTCTTCCGGTCCCGCGGTGACCATACGGATGTTGATGTCCGCATTGCCGAGGGTCGACATGATCTTTGCAAGACAGCCGACGCGGAGGACCATCTTCCGGCCGACGACCGCGACGACCGCAAGCCCGTCCGAAACGGTCATGCTGTCCGGCTTCATTTCGGCTTCCAGTTCGGAAATGATCCGGTATTTCACTTGTTCGAACACGGCCGTTTCCACGATGACGCTGTAGCAGTCGATGCCGCCGCAGGTATAGGCCACGCTGACGTTGTATTTCGCGAAAAATCCGAGGATCTGGCGAAAAGCGCCGACCGCGGATGACAGCCCGTTCTTGATCACTGTAATGACGGTAAGACCGGTCTTTCCGGCGATGCCGGTGATGAAGCTTGCCTTTGCGGCCTCGGTCTCATCCTCGTCGAAGGCTTCCATGATCACGGTGCCCGGATGATCGGGATCGTTCGTGTTCCGGATGTTTAAGGGGATGTTCTTCGCCCGGACCGGAAAAACGGAATCTTCGTGCAGGACCTTCGCGCCGATGTAGGAGAGTTCCCGAAGCTCAAGATACGTGATCTTCGGGATCGGCCGCTCGTCCTGAACGATCCGCGGGTCCGCCATGAGAATGCCCGGAACGTCGGTCCAGTTCTCGTAAACGCCGGCGTTCAGCGCGGCGGCAATGAGCGCGCCCGTGACGTCGGAACCGCCGCGGGACATGAGTTTGATGACTCCGTCCGGCATGGCGCCGTAGAATCCCGGAACCACGACGGAACGGCTCCTCACGGTCTGCTCAATCGAAGCGTAGGTCACTTCCCGGTCCACGCTGCCGTCGAACCCGAACGTGATGAGGTCCTTCGCGTCGATGAATTCGTAGCCGAGATAGGCGGCCAGCAGTTTCGCCGTGAAGTATTCCCCTCTGGAAACCAGTTTGGCTTCCGTGATCCCCTCGTGCATTTCCTTCTCTAACGCATCAAATTCCGCTTCGAGCGGCACGGACAGTCCGAGCTCGTCCCGGATCGAAAGAAAGCGTTCCCGGATCAGGGAGAAGACCGGAGAATAATCCACGCCGTAGGTGATGTGCGCGTGGCAGAGATAAAGCAGATCCGTGATTTTATGATCGTTCGGAAAACGTTTTCCGGGAGCGGAGACGACCACGACCTTCCGGGCCGGATTCATGAGAATGATCTCCCGGACTTTTTTAAACTGTGTGGAATCGGCCAGGGACGACCCACCGAATTTAGCAACTTTCAACATGATGATTTCCTTTCCGTCCATTACGGCATCAGGGCAATGAAAACGCCCTGTTTTCCTTCGTATGCGTCTCTCATTTCGTCGATCGACGCAGTCTCGATCCTGATCTCATTGGCTTCACGGACGTAGAATCGCATTCGGCCGTAGTTTTTGACGAGGCCCTCCCGGAAAACGACGGGCGGGAAAGGCGTCCCGGAAGACGCTAGGTCATAAAGATCCCGGACGACGTTCATGGCCGTGGGATAGCGTCCTGCACCCGCCCCGGTGAAGCATTGGGTCCCGAGCGCGTCGGCGGTATAGGAGAATGCGTTTTCCGATCCGTGTAACGATGCGAAGATCCCGGACCGGGAAACGAACGCGGGGAGCACGAAGGCGGAAACGCTGCCGTCTTCATTGGCCGAGGCAGTCCCGAGGAGCTTGATGACGGCGCCTTCTTTTCCGGCGTACGATATGTCTTCGGGAGTGATCCCTTCGATCCCGAACGCCGGGATCGAAGTCTCGTCGACGAAGGTCCCGAGTCCGACGAAGAGCGAGACCGCGAGCTTTCTCCTCGTGTCGAATCCCTTCACGTCGGAAGTCGGATCGGCCTCCGCGTAGCCGAGTTTCTGCGCTTCTTTCAGCGCGGATGCGTATTCTCCGCCCCGTTCCGTCATTTCGTCGAGAATGTAGTTCGTGGTGCCGTTCATGACGCCTTTCAGGGAAAGCACTTTTCCGGTTTCGGCCGCCCGCGAAAGATTCTTAAGCCACGGGATGCCGCCGCCTGCGGCAGCGGAGAAGAGCAGTGAAACGCCCTGTTCCCGGGCGATCGCGGAAAGCTCCGGATAATAGGCCGCAATGACCGCCTTGTTCGCCGTGACTGCGTTTTTTCCGGACAAAAGTGCGGCTTTGACGTATTCGTAAGCAGGATGCAGTCCGCCGATGAGTTCGACGACCGTATCGCAATCGCTCCCGGTCACGTCGTCGAACGACGTCAGAAACCGGTCCCTCATCTCATTTTTGTAGGTGCGGGAAAAAATGCCGCTCACCTCCAGTGAAGAGTTGAGGCGGGGGTCGCTTCCGATGAGTTCATCCACACCGGCGCCGACGGTTCCGTATCCCAGAAGAACGATTTTCATGCGCTGCCTCCCGTTCATTGCCGCTTTATAAACCGTATTGTTTCAAAAATAATGTTTTTACTTCTGTTTGTCAATACCGCGACTTCACGAAAATGCCTGCATTTCCGGTGCTTTTTTTGACAATATGACGAAGATCCGCCGTAAGGAGCGCCTCCCGGGCTTTCTTTGTTGACATTGACTGCGTTCTAAAGTACAATGACCTTGATATTGTTTTGATGTTCTATAGTGGGGTAGTGTTATTCCGTTTACGATCCAAGGAGGCAAGGAATGCTGTATCGTAGTACGCGAAGCGACGGTAAAAGCGTGGATTCAATGAAAGCCGTGCTGGAGGGCCTTTCGCCCGACGGCGGCCTGTATATGCCCGCGATCTTTCCGGAGGCGCCGGACCTGTACCGGAGCCTGATCGGAAAGACGTTTGCCGAAACGGCGGAAGCCGTGTTTTCCCTGTTTCTCAATGATTTCGACGATATTCCCGGAATCGTGAAGAAAGCGTATTCCGGGAAGTTTGATACCCCGGAGATCACGCCGCTGAAGAAGGTGGGGGACCGGTTCGTTCTGGAACTCTTTCACGGCCCGACGTCCGCGTTCAAGGACGTGGCGCTGTCAGCGCTTCCGGTCCTGATGTCTGAGGCCGTCCGGAAGACGGGGAGCGGAAAAGACGTCCTGATCCTGACCGCGACGAGCGGCGATACGGGAAAGGCGGCGATGGAGGGGTTTAAGGACGTGGACCGGATCCGCATCCTCGTATTCTATCCCGACGGCGGCGTGAGCCCGATCCAGGAAAAACAGATGACGTCGCAGGAGGGGCAAAACCTCGCGGCAGTCGCGGTCCGCGGGAATTTCGACGACGCGCAGACCGCGGTGAAATCCGTGTTCAAACGTATCGCGAAAGAGGGGTGGTCCGGGGAGTGCCGGACCGATCTTTCCTCGGCGAATTCCATCAACGTCGGACGCCTCGTTCCGCAGATCGTTTATTATTTCAAGGCCTATTCGGATCTCGTCGGGATGGGGGAGATCACAGTCGGAGACGAAGTGGACTTCACGGTCCCGACCGGAAATTTCGGCGACATCCTGGCCGGGTTTTTTGCGAAGAAACTCGGTCTGCCGGTCCGGAAGTTCATCCTGGCGGCCAATGAAAACGACGTCCTGTCCGATTTCATTGAGACGGGCCGATACGACAAAAACCGCCCGTTCTACCGGACCTCGTCCCCCTCAATGGACATTCTCGTTTCCAGTAATCTGGAACGGCTTTTGTTCCTGCTTTCGGGCGGCGACGCTTCATACGTGAAGGGTCTGATGGAGGAACTTGCGGAAACGGGCGTTTATGAAGTGACGGATGAGATCTTCAGGAAACTCCAGGAAGAGTTTTCCGCAGGGTCTGCGGACGACGTGGAGACGGCGGAAACGATCCGGGAGGTCTACGACCGGTACGGATATCTCATCGATCCGCACACGGCGGTCGCCTGGTTCGTTTCGACGGTCGAAATGCTCCGTTCGGAAACGAAAGTGCCGAACGTCGTTCTGTCCACCGCGTCGCCGTACAAGTTCCCGAAAGACGTGCTGAACGCCCTCGGGGAGATCGCTGATCCGGACCCGTTCGCCGTCATGTCGCAGCTGGAGAAAAAGACCGGGACGAAAGCGCCGGAGAATCTCCGGAACCTTTCCGGAAAACCCGTCCGGTTCCGTGACGTCATTGACCGGGAAGAGATTTTCGATTACGTCGTGAAATATGCAATGGAGGGCCGAAAATGAACGGCCGTCCCGAAGGAGAGAAATCCATGAGAAAAATCGGAATGGTGGTGGCGATCGCCAATGAACTCGGCCGCGTGTTCCGGAAATTCGGTGATCCGAAGGAAACGATCCTGCACGGCTCCATGGACGTGCACGTGTTCGATTGCGGGAAATACACGCTCTGCGTGGCGCATTCCGGCGCGGGAGAGATCGGCGCGGCCGCGGCCACGGAACTTCTCATTGCCTGCTACGGCGCGGAATTCATCGTGAACTTCGGCGTCGTCGGCGGCCTGACCGAGGAAATGAAACGTGCGACCTCCGCCATCGTGAAGAGAGTCGTTCATTACGCATATGACACTTCGGCTTTCGACGGCACGGTGCCCGGGCAGTATTCCGAATTCCCGGACGTCTACATTCCGGTATCGGAATCCATGACGGAACGGGCGGCGGCGCTGCATCCAGACCTTCCGCTGGTCACGATCGCGTCCGCGGACCGCTTCGTGGCGGACCCGGAAGAGAAGAAGGCTTTGCACGAACAGTTCGGCGCGGACATCTGCGACATGGAATCGGCCGGCATTGCCCTCACCGCACACCGGAACGGCGTGCCCGTGCTCATGATCAAGACGGTTTCGGACGGCATTGAAGGCGGTGCGGAGGAATTCGCCCGGGAATGCGTCCGGACGGCGGAAATGGCGCTGGAGACCGCCGTGGAAATCATCGGAGGCCTGGAATGAAGTTCTTTTTGAAGACGTTGCTGAAAGTCTTGCTCTGGGTGCTGCTTCTGCTCCTTTTGTTTCTCGTGACGAGCGGGATCGTTCAGCAGAAATTCCGCGCAAACAAATATACCGGCTTTTTCGGCATCGGGTATGCCGTGGTCGTTTCTGGGTCCATGATCCCGGCGCTGCAGATCAACGACATGATCTTTTATCATGCGCATCCGGGCGGAGAGTATTCGGTCGGGGACGTCATCGTTTACCGTGCGGAGCGGCCTGAGGGCGAGATCCTCATCACGCACCGGATCGTCCGGTTCGAGAACGGCTCCGTCGTGACGCTCGGCGACGCGAATCACGGCAATGAGGATGAACCCTTCCCGCCGGAAAAGATCGTCGGCAAGGTCGTCTTCCGGATCCCGAACGCCGGAAAACTCGTGAATTTCATCCGGACGGTCCCGGGGATCATCATCTCGGCGCTCGTGATCGTCGGCCTCGCCGTGGCGAATCTGTTTCTGACTTCCCGGAACATGAAGCGGCGGAAGACGGAGACCGTGTCCGGACAGCAGCGGATCCGTTACTGAAGCGGATCGCGGTAAGGCCATGAAGGACCGGATCATCTTTCACGTCGACGTGAATTCGGCTTTCTTAAGCTGGAGTGCCGTGCAGGCGCTGAAGGACGGGGCCGAACTCGACTTGCGCACCGTTCCCTCCGCGGTCGGCGGGGACGTGAAGGCGCGCCGCGGCGTCATTACGGCGCGTTCGATCAGCGCGAAGGCCTTCGGCGTGCAGACCGGGGAGCCCGTCGTCACGGCGCTCAGGAAATGCCCCGATCTCATCGTGATCCCGGGCGATTTTCAGCTCTACCACCGGATGAGCGAGGCGTTCATGGAGATCTGCCGGGATTATGCACCGGTCGTGGAGCAGTTTTCTGTGGACGAGTGTTTCATGGACCTCACCGGCATCGTCCGGAAAGAAGAGGAGGCCGTCCGCATCGGGACCGAGCTCAAGGACCGCATTTTCCGGGAACTGGAGTTTACGGTGAACGTCGGCGTGTCCGAGAACAAACTGCTCGCGAAGACGGCGTCGGATTTCAAGAAGCCGGACCGCCTGCACACGCTCTGGAAGGAAGAGATCCCGGTCAAGTTCTGGCCGCTCCCCGTGGGGGATCTTTTGTTTGTCGGCCGGTCGTCCGTCGAGCGTCTTCGTACGCTCGGGATCCGGACCGTCGGCGAATTGGCGAAGACCCCGGAAAGCGTGTTGTACGCGCATTTCGGAGAGAAAGGCGGGCGGTACATGCTCCGCGCGGCGAACGGCATCGACGATTCCCCGGTGGAGCCTTTGTTCCGCGACGCGGAAAGCTACGGGCATTCCACGACGCTGCCCTACGATTATACGGAAATGGACGAGGTCCGTCCCGTTTTGCTCCGTCTCGTCGAAAAGGCGAGTTTCCGGATGAGAAAAGACGGCAAAAAAGCGGGACAGGTGACGGTTTCGTATAAAAGCGCCGCGTTCAAAACGGTGTCGAGACAAAAGAAACTCGACTATCATACGAGCGCGACCGAACTTCTCTACGAAGAGGCATTGACCTTGTTTGAAACGCTCTGGGATCACGAAACGCCCATCCGCCTCATCGGCGTGTCCTTGGGCCAGGTGACTTCGGGAAGCGAAGAGCAGATGAATCTCTTCGGGGAAGAAGAGCGGGAAAAGCAGGAAAAACTGGACACGATGATGGATGCGATCCGGGACCGGTTCGGCCGGGAGTCCATCACGAGGGGGTCGGCCCTGCAGAAAAAGAAACAGAACGGGGACTTGAAACCGGACAATGACAAAAGGTAAGGCAGAAAAGGGAGACTGGTTTCTGAAGGGCGTGCGCGACGGCATTCCGATCGCGCTCGGCTATTTTGCCGTGGCGTTTGCACTCGGCATCAAGGCGAAGGAAGCCGGCGTTTTGCCGGCGGAAGGCTTTCTCATGAGCTTTCTGACGCATGCCTCCGCCGGAGAGTATGCGGGACTGCAGGTCATTGCCGAAAAGACGGGATATCTTATGATGGCGGTCATGACGGTCGTCGCCTCGGCCCGTTATTTTCTCATGTCCATGGCCCTGTCGCAGCGGCTGGATCCGAATCTGGGGCTCCGCCACCGCTTTCTCGTCGCGTTCGGTCTGACGGACGAGATCTTCGGTGCGGAGATCGCACAGAAGGGCTACGTGGAACCGAAATATGCGTACGGTCTTTTCGTGCTGCCGTTTTTGGGCTGGCCCGCGGGCACCGCGTTCGGAATATTGATGGGCAATCTTTTGCCGGACATCGTGGTATCGGCGCTTTCGGTCGCATTGTACGGGATGTTCCTCGCGATCATCGTGCCGCCTGCGAGAAAGCATCCGGCGATCTTCGTCGGCGTACTGGTCTCGTTCGCGTTGTCGTTTCTGGCATCGAGACTCCCAGGGATCCGGGACCTTTCGTCCGGGATCCGGATCATCATCCTGACGGTCCTTGTGACGGCGGCTCTCGCGATCGTTCGTCCCGTTACGGACAAGGAACTATCCGGCGAAGAAGAGGAGAAAAAACGAAAGACGGAGGAACGGGATCATGCATAATACGGTGATCTACATCCTCGTCATGGCGGCCGTGACCTATCTCATCCGGATGCTGCCGCTCGTGGTGTTCCGGAAACCGATCCGGAACCGGTTCTTCCGTTCGTTTCTCTATTACCTGCCGTACGTGACGCTCGCGGTCATGACTTTCCCGGCGATCATTGACGAAACGGGATCGTGGCTGACGGGATTTTTCGCGCTGCTTGCCGGCGCGGTTGCCGCATGGTTCGGACTCGGGTTGTTTCCCGTGGCGATCATCTGCACGGTGACGGCGTTTGCCTTGCAGTTCGTATTTTAGGAGGAGTGTATGAACATCGTTTGTCTCGATATGGAAGGCGTTCTGACGCCGGAGATCTGGATCGCGTTTTCGGAGGCTTCCGGGATCCCGGAACTGCGCCGGACCACGAGAGAAGAACCGGACTACGGGAAGCTCATGAACTACAGGATCGCGATCCTGAAGGAGAGAGGACTCGGTCTGAAAGAGATCCAAAAAGTCATTGAGGGCATTGATCTTTTGCCGGGGGCGAAGGAATTCCTCGACGGCCTCCGGAGCCGCGTCCAGACGATTATTTTAAGCGATACGTTCGAACAGTTCGCGGCACCGCTTCAGAAAAAAATGGGGTACCCCTCGCTGTTCTGCAATACGCTGACCGTGGGTCCCGGCGGGGAGATCACCGGGTTTCAGATGAGGGTGCCGCATTCCAAACTCGCGGCGGTCCGGGCGTTTCAGTCGATCGGCTTTGACACGATCGCGGCCGGCGACAGTTTCAACGATCTTGAGATGATCCGCGCTTCCAAAGCGGGCTTCCTCTTCAGGACGACGGAGGCGATCCGGAGACAGAATCCGGACGTGCCCGCGTTCACGGAATACGAAGAACTCTCGGAGGCAATCCTGAAGTCCCTGTGAGACGGGACCTTCGGGGAGAAGTGCGATCGGTTTTGCCGGAATACGGCAGATGAAGGATGAACGGAATGGAGATCAAAGAAACAGAGCAACCGCGCAAGCGGAAGAAACTGTACTACGGATGGCTGGTGTTCGGCGTGAGCTTCCTCATGGTGCTCGTCACGCTCGGCTTCGGCAGTTCCCCGAAAGGCACGTATTTAAAGGCCATCACGGAGTCGCTCGGTTTGTCCCGCGGCGGGTTCTCGGTCAATGACCTCATGCGTTACGTCGTGACCGCGGTCCTGAATTTCTTTTTCGGCGCGATGGTCCGGAAACTGAAGGCGAGACGCATGATCGCGCTCGGCTTTCTCTCGTTGGTGCTTTCTTCGGTGATCAATGGGTTCGCGACCGATTATTGGCATTTCTATTTGGGCGGCGCGCTCCTCGGCGCCGGACTCGCGTGGACCACGACGACGATCGTCGGATTCGTTGTGGAAAACTGGTTCACGAACAATAAGGGAACGATGATGGGGATCATCCTCGCCGCGAACGGTCTCGGCGGTTTCCTGTCCGAGCCCATCGTGACGAAACTGATCTACGGCGTCGACGGGAATCTGTCCGAAGCAAATGCGCGCTGGAGACTCGCGTATTTCGTGACCGCGATCCTTTTCGCGGTGGTCGGAGTCATTGTCGTCCTCATCATCCGGGATCATCCGAAGGAAAAAGGATTGGAGCCGCTCGGACAGGACAAGCCCGCCGCGAAAAAACGCGGCGCTTCCTGGAACGGCTACGAGCTGAAGGACGTTTATAAAAAACCGTTTTTCTATATTTCCGGTCTCGCGGTGTTCGCGATCGGCTTTACATTACAGTCCCTTGCGACCGTCGCAAAGCCGTATATGTATGACATCGGGATCCCGAAGGACATGGTGATCCGCGTCTATATGCTCGGCAACATTGTGCTCATGTTTGCGAAGATGGGCTTCGGATTCCTGTTCGACCGGCTTGGGATCCGCATCACCTATGCGCTCTGCGCGGTCTCGGGCGCCATCGGATTATTCATTCTGTATCTCGTGACGCCGGGGTCGTCCTGGGCGCTGTTCCCGTACATCGTCATCAGCAACTTCGGGTACCCCCTGGAAACGGTCATGATCCCGTTGCTCGTGGCGGAACTGTTCGGCAGAAAGCCGTTCTCTCATGTGATGGGTTATTATCTCGCGTTTAACTACCTCGGTTTCGCGACGGGTTCGGTCATTTCGAATCTCTCGTACGACGCCAGAGGAACGTATCGTTACATGATCTTTGTCCTGTTCGTTTCCATGCTGGTTTCTTCCACCGTCGCCGAAATCTCGATGGCGATCGCAAAGAGGGACCGGAAAAAGTTTGAGGCTGAGGAGGCCGCAAAGGCGGAGCAGGCTGCAGTAAGCGAACCGGCCGGCAGGAGGGACCGTTGATGGAAGAGACCTTTTTCACAAGAACGGAGGCTCTGCTCGGCAGTGAGGCGGTCAGGATCCTGACATCGTCGAGGGTCGCGGTCTTTGGGATCGGCGGCGTCGGAGGCTATGCCGTGGAGGCATTGGTGCGCTCCGGCATCGGTGAGATCGATCTCATTGACAATGACGTCGTGAAACCGTCCAACCTGAACCGGCAGATCATTGCCCTGACGGACACCGTCGGGCGGCCGAAAGTCGAGGTCATGCGCGAGCGGATCCTTGCGATCCGGCCGGAAACGAAAGTGCATTGTCATAACGTGTTTTTTCTTCCGGAGACGAAGGACGCGTTCGATTTTTCCGCGTACGATTACGTGATCGACGCCATCGATACGGTGACCGGAAAACTGGTCATCATCGAGGAAGCGAAAAAGGCCGGGACGCCCGTGATCTCCTCAATGGGGACGGGAAACAAACTGGATCCCGCGGCATTCAAGGTGGCGGACATCTCAAAGACTTCGGTCTGCCCGCTTGCGAAAGTCATGCGCCGGGAATTGAAAAAACGGGGGATCACGTCCCTGAAAGTCGTCTATTCGACGGAAGAGCCGAAAACGCCGGGCGAGACCGTTTCGGTTCCGGGGAGAAGAAGCACGCCCGGCAGCGTTTCGTTCGTGCCGCCCGTCGCAGGATTCATCCTGGCGGGCGAAGTCATCAAGGATCTTATCAAATCAGGGGAGAAACGTTGATCATGTGGAAACAGAAACTTGCGGTCAATGAATTCCGGCTTTACGAGGAGCGGATGTCCTTAAAAGAGCAGTATGAGCTCATTAAGAGGACCGGCTTTGACGGTGTATTCACGCTCTGGAAAGACGCGGAGACAGAAACGAAAAAGGCTTCTCTCATCCGGGAAGCAGGGCTCTTTTATCAGTCGGAGCACATGCTCTGGACTCATTCGGCGCTTCTCTGGGAAGACCCGCTAGAAGCGGGAGAGCAGGCGTTGAACGAGCATCTGGAGTGCCTCCGTTCCGCCGCTAAGAACGGCATTCCGCTCGTCATCATGCATACGGTCATCGGCATGGAGCGGTGCACCCCGACGGCACTCGGGATCGAACGGTTCGGAAAGATCGTGCGGGAGGCGGAATCGCTCGGCGTCACGATCGGTTTTGAAAACACGGAGGGAGAAGAGTATCTCGCGGCGGTGATGAACGCGTTTGCAGATTCTCCGGCCGCCGGATTCTGCTTCGATTCCGGACACGAACTCTGTTACAATCACGGTCACGACATGCTTTCGCTGTACGGAGACCGGCTGGCAGGCACGCATCTGAACGACAATCTCGGGATCCGGGACTTCGACGGAAAAATCACCTGGCACGACGACCTGCACTTGCTGCCGTTTGACGGCGTTGCGGACTGGGACGGCATTGCCAGACGTCTTGCCTCGTCGAAACCCACGGAATATCTGACGTTTGAACTCAATCTGACTTCCAAGCCGGACCGGCATGAAAACGACGCCTACGGCAGAATGTTGCCGGAAGATTATCTTGCAAACGCATTCATTCGGGCGTCAAAGGTCGCCGCACTCGTGCAGCGGGAAAGAGAACGGAAGGGGCAATGACTATGCAGAACGCAAGAAAAAAAGGGCTTCTCATTGACCTTGTCACATACGCGCTGGCATTCGGCATCGCGGCAGTACCGTTTGCGTTCATAGAAGAGGCGCTTCCCGCGACGGCAGTGTTCACTGCAGTCGCTACGGTGGTCGTCTTCATTGTTTCGACCGTTTATTCCGACGTTTCGGTGTACGATCCGTACTGGAGCGTGGCGCCGCCGGTCATGCTGATCGCGAACATGATCAAATACCGGCTGTTCGGGCCGAACGCGTGGATCCTGTTCGGGATCGTCGGGATCTGGTCGCTCCGGCTCACCGGAAACTGGTTCCGGACGTACAAGGGACTCGGGCACGAAGACTGGCGCTATGCAATGTACAGGGAAAAGTATTCGCCTCCGGTGTTTCACTTCATCAGTTTCGCGGGCCTTCATTTCATGCCGACCGTCGTCGTTTATCTCGGTCTTGTGAACGCCCTGCTCGCAATGAGGGTCGGAGACTTCTGCATCAGGGTACTGTTCGGCTGCGTCGTCATGCTGTCCGCCGTGTTTCTGGAATTCGTTTCGGACCGCGCCATTCACAGATTCCTTGCGGAACTGAAAGGAGAGCGGAAGACCTGCGACATTTCCGTCTGGCAATACTCCAGACATCCGAATTATCTCGGTGAGATGACGTTCTGGACGGGCATGTTCCTGTATTACGTCGTTCTCTGCCCGAAGGAATGGTATTTCGGCCTCGGTTTCCTCGGGATCGTCATCATGTTCCTCGTGGTCTCGATCCCGATGATGGAGAAACACAATCTGGAACGGCGGCCGGATTACGCCGAATACCGGAAGAAAACGTCCATGCTGTTTTTGTGGCCGAACCGCAGGGAATGAAAAAAACGGGCTGTTGCAATCAAGCAGCAGCCCGTTTTCCATGCGGAGAGGATGGGATTCGAACCCACGTGCCAGATATTACCCGACAACTCGATTTCGAGTCGAGCTCGTTATGACCTCTTCGATACCTCTCCAAAGCACTCAAGCATTGTATCAAAAAGCCCCCACGCTGTCAAGCGGAAAAAACGCCGATTTCTGTTGATTTATTTCTCTGTTTATAGTAAAACATAATTGGGTTTTTGTATGAGCGGACGATTGTCCGAATCACGGGGTATTTCCGGAAGGATCCATATGTACGACTATGTTTTTTTCGACCTGGACGGAACGCTGACGGATTCCGGCCCCGGGATCACCGGGGCGGCTCAGTATGCGCTCCGACAGATGGGGATCGACGTTCCCGACCGGAAATCATTGAGTTTTTGCGTCGGTCCGCCGCTTCTCGACGTTTTCAAGGAGAAGTTCGGCATGACGGAGAGCGAAGCGGAAGAGACGCTGAAAAAATACCGCGAGTATTACCGGGAGCGCGGTTTGTTTGAAAACGAGGTGTATCCCGGCATGGAAACGCTGCTGAAGCGTCTCCGCGGTTCCGGAAGGAAGCTCATCGTGGCGACGTCGAAACCGGAAACGTTTGCGGTGACCATTCTGGAGCATTTCGGGCTCGCCCGGTATTTCGACATCATTGCCGGCGCCACGTTCGACGGGAGCCGGTACCGGAAGGACGAAGTGATCCGCTACGCGATCGAAAGCGCGGGGATCGGCGACATCCGGAAAGCCGTGATGGTCGGCGACCGGAAATACGACGTCGAAGGCGCGAAGTCCTTCGGCATGGCGTCCGTAGGCGTGGCATACGGCTACGGTACGAGGGAAGAACTGGAAGAAGCCGAGGCGGATCACATCGTGGACACCGTACCGGAAATAGAGCAATACGTTTGAGACAAAAAAGGTGGTGGCGAAATTGAAGAAATTGTGGCTTGGGATCCTGGGCGGCGTCATAATGGGACTGCTTCTTTTCTCCTTCGGCTTCAAACCGGTCAGAGTGCAGGCGGCGGATCCGCACGTTCATTGCGTCTGCGGCGGGAATTCCGAAGGGGCGACGGCGGCGAACTCTCATTCACACGCGGACGTCACGTGGGAGCCGTTCAATTCATCGACCTATTATACGGCCGGAACGCATTACATGTACCTGACGGCAGACTACGATTCCAGCAAGGCGAGTCTGAACGACAACTGCTTTTTGTATCTCTGCCTGAACGGTCATACGTTCAACAGTAATTCCCGGGCATTTCAGACGAATGCCTGCACGACGTCGGGCGGTCTCACGATCACTGACTGCAGCGCCGGGAAGACCGGTGCCGTCGTCGGCAAAAGCACCGATCAGGGCGGCACGATCTGGGCGGTCGAGAAAGCAACGTTCACCTTATACGGCGGTACGCTCCGCCATACCGGAAACACGACGCATTCTTTGGGAGGCGCCGTGGTGTACGCCGGGAAGTTCTACATGTACGGCGGCGCGATCGAAGGCGTTCAGGCGACCGGCGGCTCGGGCGGTGCGGTCAGCGTCGCAACGGAGATGAAACTCCACGGCGGCACGATCTCGGGCGGCACGGCGAAGAACGGCGGAAACATTGCCGTTCAGAGCAGCGCTACTCTTACGATGACCGGCGGCACGGTTTCCGGCGGCACGACCACGGCCGGTTCCGGCGGCAATATCTTCGCGAACGGAAACGTCACGATCTCCGGCGGAAAGATCCTGAACGGAAGCACGACGAACGGACACGGCGGAAACATCTGCATTGCGAATGCGAAAGCCCTTTCCGTCAGCGGAAACACCGAGATCTCGGACGGCAGCGTGAACAGCACGTCGACTTCTACTGAATATCTCGGCGGGAACGTCTACGTCGGCGACGGCGCGAGCCTGACGCTTTCCGGCAATGCCGTCGTGAAACGCGGCGCGGTGAACGCGACGAAGGGCAACGGCGGCAACGTCCGCGTCAACGGCACGATGACGATGAACGGCGGCACGGTCGAGGAATCCCTGACCGGAGAGAACATTTTCGTCAACATCTGCACTTCATCGCTGACGAGAAAACTGACGATCAACGGCGGCACGGTGCAGAACCCCGCCGGATCGTTTAATATTGTGATCAACGGTGCGAACACCTACCTGAACGGACAGTTTGAGATGACGGGCGGCAAGGTCTGCCGCGACGCAGAGCATCCCGGACAGAACATCTCCCTCGGCGGATATTTCAGAATGACGGGCGGCGAGATCTGCGGCGGCGTTTCTGCTTCCGGCACCGGCGGCAACGTGTCCTTGGCCGATGCAACGAACCGGGCGGCCGTTTCCACCGAAGCCGACCGGAAAAAATACCTCCCGTATTTCGAAATGACGGGCGGCTCCGTTCACGACGGCACTGCGAAGAGCGGCGGCGGAAACGTATTCGTGGCCGGACAGGGCTGGTTCGTGGTTTCCGGCGGATCTTTCTATAACGGCGTGATGAGCGCACCGGATCATTCGGTTTCGAACGTCGGGCTCGGCAAGGGCTCGAACGCCCGCATTTCGGGCGGCTATTTCACGTCGGTGGAGGGCGGCGTCGACCACGGCATCTGGGTGGATACGGCGGCGACGTCTCTGGAGATCACCGGCGGCTGCTTTACGCACATTTACAGCGCCACGCTCCGGAATTTCATTTCCGGCGGGCGCTTTTACGCGCCGACGGAGGCCTATCTCGCCCCCGGCAGACGGTTCTTTGAAGAGGCGGGAGAGGGCGACACGGTCACGCTCGGCGGCACGACCTATACCTTCGGGTACGTGACGGGAGAAACCGTGACGGTCGATACGACGTCCCGCGCATCCACGGGCTATCTGCCCGCGGTCAGCGTTTCCGGCGGCGGTGTCTACCGGAAGGACGGGAAGGCGGATTTGAACGCATCCGTCGGAGACGGCTTCCATTTCGTCGGCTGGTATGTGAACGACGAGCTGGTTTCGACCTCGCCGGCGTATCAGCCGACGGTGACCGGCGACACGACGTTCGTCGCGGTCGTAGCATACGGCAGAGGTTCAGGGCTCAATGTGAAGATCAATGCCCCGGCGTTTTCCTACAGCGTGAACGGCGCTGCGGCCGTGAGCGGTACCGGCAGCGCGGAATTCATTGCCGCGCCGAGTGCGGAAGTCACCGTGACCTATACCGGAGATCAGCCGTTCGTTTCCTGGACGAACGGGGCCGGCAAACTGATCGGGCGTGCGCCGGAGTACAGTTTTTCCGCAGTGAACGATATCGAACTGGTCGCGGGAACTGGCGCGGCGTCCGGCGTGACCGTTGCCTGGTTTAACCTGTACCGCCAGTTGCTGAAAACCGAGACGGTGACGTCCTGGACGGAGAGCGTGTACGCTTCCGTCGGCGTCCCGGAGGTCTTCGGCAAAACGAACGGACGCTGGGACCTTACGTTTGCCGAGGCGAAGGCATTGATCGACGGCGGAAAGACCGGAATCGAACTAAGGGCGGTCTATGACGACGACGAAAGCGTAACGTACAAGATCACGGTGAAACAGGCCGAAGTCACGTCTCTCGCGGCATTGGATCAGTGGACGGAATTCGGCACCCCGGCAGAAGGCGAGGGCATTCTGAACGGCGAGATCACGACGGTCACGGCCGCAGAAGTCAGCGGGAAGAAGTTCCTCTGCTTCGCTTCGGCAGACCGGACGATCCTGTCTTATGCCTCCGAAATGCCTGCACGGTTTGCAGAGAATACGACGGTTTACGCCGTGTACGGTGCCCCGGATACGGTCGTGACGCCGGAACCGCTCGTGAACCTCGTCACGGAGAAAACGCTTTCCACGACGGGCAACAAATCCACGGTTTACTTTGAAGCGCTCCGGTATCTACCGGAAGAATACACATTGATCGAGCAGGGCATTCTCTTTACGAATTCCTCGACGCTCACTGCCGCCGGATACCCGGATACGAAGGCGGCCGCCGACGAAGTGCTTGCTTCGGATCTTCCGTACAAGTACAAATACGTGTCCACCGGCAAGGAGTTGAACGATGTGACGGGTCTTACGTTGAAGAACGTCCCGTCGAACGAGAAGATCTATGCCCGCGGCTATCTGATCTACAAGACGCCGGTCAGCGAACCCGGCATCGTCTTCGCCGGAACGGAAGGCGGTCTGCCGTCCGAACTGTATCACGGAACGAAACATCTGCATTCCGTCGGAACAAGGGACGAAGTGCTTTCCGGAAACGGGAATCAGGTGTTCTTCGAAGCATGGACGTCTGACAACTCACTTCCGACGACGAGCGGGAACTATTACCTCACGAAGGACGTGACGTTAAGCAATACCTGGAATCCCGGCGCTTCGAATACGATCAACATCTGTTTCAACGGTCACGTGATCACCGGCGACCTCGTCCGTCTCATGACGTTTTATTCGCCGAGCGGCACGACGAACGCCACGGTTTCCTTCACGGACTGCGCGGGAACGGAGAACGCCGGCTTCTACTGCAACAGAAACAGCGGAACGAATCAGGGTGCGGCGATCTGGATCGCGGGTTCGAACAACACCGTGAACTGGTATGAGGGCAGGATCCTCGGAGGCCCCGATCAGCTTTCCACCTCTCCGTACGGCGGGCTCGTGTCGATCGAGTCTTCGAATACGTTCAATATGTACGGCGGAATGATCGCCGACGGCAAATCCACCGGAAACGGCGCGAACATATACGCGGTCGGCACGATCAATCTGTACGGCGGCACCGTGTCGAACGGATATACGAACAGCAACCGGACGAGAAACACGTACGGGGGCAATATCTATCTGTCGGGCGGCTCACTGAACATTTATGACGGCGCCCTGATCGAAAAAGGACAGGCACCTGAGAATATCTACGTGGCCATTTCCGAGGACGGCGTCGCGAAGCAGGGCTTCGGCGGAAACATTTCCGCGATGAACTCCGCAAAGATCCATCAGTACGGCGGCACCGTGACGGAGGGCAAGGTCAACGTCTGCGGCGGAAACGTTTATTTGAGCAGCGGCGCTTCCTACATTATGGAAGGCGGCACGGTGTCGAACGGTTCGGCCTACTCCGGCGGCGGCTTCTACATGAACGGCAGCAACGTCGTTCTCGACATCCGCGGCGGTCTCATTACAGGGTGCAACTTCAATAACGGCGATACCGCGTCAAACGGCGGCGGCATCAGTTACGTGAACGGCACGTTAAAACTGTCCGGTGATCCGGTGATCGAAGGCAACTATTCGAGGTCCTCGTTCTGTCCGGGCAACATTTTCGTCCGGGGCAACCGGTCGCTTCAGGTCGGCACGCTTTCGGAAGGCGCAAGGATCGGGGTCACGACGACGCCGAACACTTCGAGTCCGTACAACTACGGTCCGGCGGTCTTCGGCACGTCCGAGGCGTCGGATCAGGCGAAATACTTCTTCCCGGACGATGAGGCTTCATTAAGCATTGTGCAGGAAGGCACGTCGTTAAAGACCGTGGAAGTCACTTCACCGCTTAAGATCGGTTTCCACAGGGCGGACATCAACGCGCGTTATCCGGACGGTTCCGTGATCCCGGTCCCGCTGTCCGGTTACGGCAAGACCTACGAGCGTCTCGCGGTATCCGAAGTGCAGGGCGACGCGGATCTGACCGTCACCTGCATCGCGGTCACCGGAAACGGCGGAACGATCCTGATGTTCAGTTCCGATAACGTCGGCAACCCGTGGCTGGAGGACGTGAAGAAGGCCGTCGGACAGGCGACCGGGATCAGCGGCGACCGGATCTTCGTAACGGCGACCCACACGCATTCCGCTCCGGACTGCAGTACCGGAAAACCGACGGAGCCTGATGCAGGCGCATCGGATCTCGAGATCAGGATCTACAATCAGAAACTCGCGGCATATAACGCGATCATGGAATACAAGCCGATCTTCATCCAGGGATTTGTGGAAGCGGCGGTCGAAGCACTCTCAGACCGAGAGGAAGTGGAGTCCATCTATACCGGCATCAAAGAGACATCCGCATTGAACTTCGTCCGGCATTACGTATCGGCGCAGGGCTTTGCGATTGGCGACAACTTCGGTCCGATGGGCAGTTCGGTCGATCCCGCCAATAATCCGGTGACGCCTTATCAGGGACATACGTCTGAAACGGACAGAAGTCTGGAACTCATCCAGTTCAAGCGGAAGAACGGAAGAGAGGACGTGATCCTCGCGAACTTCCGGGCACATCCGACCTTAACGGGCGGTGGTGACAGACCGTATCTTTCGGCAGACTACGTTTCACCGTTCAGAAGGAATCTCGAGCAGGCGACCGGCGCCGACGTGGTGTTCTTCCAGGGGGCAGCCGGCAATATCAATGCGGCGAGCCGCATTGCCTCTGAAAACGTGGAAGGGCTGAACGCTAGCGCAAGCGACGCGATGCGGAACAGTTATTACTTAAAGCACGGCAAATTGCTCGCGGAATATGCCGAGGCAGCGTTGACGGACGGCACGATGCAGCCTGTCGCACTCGATCCGACGATCGAACTGAAGCGCGACACCTACGAAGGCGCCCGGAAGAACAAGGACATGGAAGAGTACACGCCGGAATACCTGGCTTTGGCGCAGGCGGTCTACGACGCATGGATCGAGGGCGTCAGTCATAACACCGCAGGAACCGGCTATCAGGACCTTATCTTCAGTTCCGGCTATCAGATCCACAGCCCGTATCACGCGTCGAGCGTTCTTTCCAAGGCGAGCAGCGCGGCGGCTACCGCGAAATACCCGCTTGCCGTGATCCGGATCGGCGATCTGGCCTTTGTCCAGGGACCGTATGAAATGTTCGACACGAACGGCAGATCTATCCGCGAATACGGCATGAATACTTTGGGATACGCGAACGTCTTCGTTTCCGGTTATTCGAACGGCGGAATGAGCTATGTTCCGTCCGAACTCGGATTCGTTCAGCATGGTGTCGGCAATTCCACCGGTTCCTATGAATCCGACCAGTGCTACCTGAAACCGATCCAGGCATACGATACCCAGGGGAATCCGATCTATGCAGGCGAAGCGCTGGCAAACCGCTTCACAGAACTCCTGACTGACATCCGCTGATCACGGCAGGAGAGTGACTGATTTTTGAAAAGAGCCGTCGGGTCGTGAAAACGGCCCGGCGGTTTCTTTTTGCTTTTTCCTTCAGGAAATACGGTTTCATATCACTACTTTATTACGCGAAAGAGATTAAGGATTGAAAAGGGGGATGATTATTGATAGTATAAATATAAGCGTAGGAGTATGCCCTGAACAAGCAGTCAGTGTTTTCAAAAAGCGAAACAGCATCAAGGTAATATACGGAGGAAGAACCAATGAAAGGAAAACTGATCACGATCCTGGCACTCATCGGTGCCGTGATCCTCGGTGTGCTGGCTTTCCGGACCCCGGACCGGGTGCAGGCGATCGTATTGCATCAGCATTGCGTCTGCGGCACGGGGACGGTGAATGCCGGCAGTCATACGACTTGTGAGACGGTGACTTGGGATCCCTGGACGTCCACGACCTCGCTGCCGACGGAGACCGGGTATTATTATCTGACGGATGACGTGCACATCACGGGACCTGCAGCACCGGCGGCCGGCACTTCTGTCAAGCTTTGTCTTGCGGGACACAAGGTCTACATGGACGGCAATGAGCGGATCATCCGGTTAACTGACGGCGCGAACACGAAATACCTCGTCACGAACTGCGGGGATCGGGATGACGGACAACTCGTCGGAAAGTGTGTGTACGATTCCGGCGCGCAGGGCGGCGTGTTCTGGTCGAACAAGTCCGGTTCGGAGATCGATCTCTTCAACGTGGTCGTGGACGGAAGTCAGAACAAATCCGGCTACGGCTGCGCGATCACGGTGGAGGGGAACGGCGCCCTTCGAATCTGGGACAGCAAGATCCTCGGCGGAACGACCACGAACAGCTCCATCGCCGGCGGCGCGATCGTAGCGGTCGGCACGGTCGAGATCAACGGATCGGAACTGTCGGGCGGCACCGGCGCGAAGGGCGGCGTGCTTTGGTTTAAGGCGCAGACTGCGTCGGTCATTCAGGATACGACGATCTCCGGCGGCTCCGCATCCACGGGCGGAAACGTGAGCGTTGAAGGCGGAACGGTACGGTTCGTCGGATGCACGATCACGGGCGGCACGGCGACGGCCGGAAACGGCGGAAACATTTACGTGACCGCCGGCACCGTCACGATCGAAAACTCGACGGTTTCCGACGGTACGGTTTCCGCGGCAAACAAGTTCGGCGGAAACATTGCCATGGCGAGCACTGGCACGGTCACGATCGACGGTGTGAATTCGCTGATCTCGGGCGGTACGGCGCCGTTCGCCGGCAGCATCTACGTGAACGGCACGCTGTATTTAAAGAGCGGCACGGTCACGGGCGGCACGGCGACGAGAACGAGCGACGGCGGCGGTAACATCGGAACGGACGGCAGCGGCAAGTTCTATATGACCGGCGGCACGGTTTCCGGCGGAAAAGCCGACAAGGGCGGCAACATTTTCAACTATGGACTCCTGTCCATTACCGGCGGCACGGTATCGGGCGGTCAGGTCACGAACTGGGCCGGAAACATTGCCATTTACAGCAATAAGGACAACGTCATCGGCGGTACGGCAGTGATCGAAGCGCCGGTCAATTTTGAAAACATCTTCATCAACAGCGGCGGCATGAAGCTGACCATGACGGGCGGCACGGTCCGGAACAGTCCGTGGACGAACGTCCGCGTTTACGGTCAAAGCGGATCGGAAAACGGATACTTCTATTTCCAGGGCGGCGAGATCTACATGGACGACGCCTATACGACCGGACACAACGTCAAGCTCTGGGGTTACATGGAAATGACCGGCGGCACGATCCGCGATTCCAAAGTGACGGAATCCGGCTGCAACATCCGCGGGTCCGATCAGGGTTCCCGTACCGCGCCGAGCGGCATTTCGGATGAGAAACGGTATCTCCCGTACTTCAAGATGACGGCCGGCACGATCTCAGGCGGAACCGCGAAGAACTACGGCGGCAACATCTACTGGCATTTGGGCGCGATGGACATCGCAGGCGGCACGATCACCGGCGGCAAAAGCACGAACATCCACGGCGGCAACATTTACATTGACGGCGGTACTGCGAACTTTACCGGCGGCACGGTGTCCTACGGCGATGCAAAGCAGTACGGCGGCAACTTGGCCATCGACGGAACCGGCGCGACCGTGAACATTTCCGACGACGCCGTATTCATCGGCGGCAATTCCGGAAACGGCACGGGTTCCACTCCGAACATCTATGCGAACCAAGGTACGCTGACGATCACGGGCGGCACCTTCATCAATCCGGACGACAAAGAGAATGCGCTCTGGTACAGCAGCAACATGACCGTCTCGGTCGAGGGCGGCTATTTCACAAGAATTTACGGTCAGAAGGGCGATACGCTTTCGGGCGGTTACCTGTTTGAGAAACCGGCGGACAGTTATCTGAAAACCGACTATGCTTTCGTTTCGGACAACGCATCCGTGACGGTGGAGTCCATGACCAAGACGTTCGGATACGCCGTGATTCCGGAAAGCGAGGTCATGACCGTGTCGCTCACCTCGGAGGCAGTGCTCGGCAGCATGCCCGTGGCGGCGTTATCAGGCGGCGGCAGGTTCAGAATAGACACCGATGTCAGCGTAAGTGCACCGGACGTGCCCGGATACCGGTTCCTCGGCTGGTACTATGGTAGTTCTTTTGCCAGTTCAGAGCAGAACGCCGTTCTTTCAACGCTCGGTATGGGCGATGTACTGATGCTCACAGCACGATATGAATACGGTCCTGCCACCGGCTTTGCAGTGACGGTGAACGGAACGAGCGATTACACGATCAGCGGAACGACAGTCGGTACGAAGTACGCGGTCGGCACGGACGTCACGGTAAGCTACACGGGCACGGGCACGTTCGAAGGCTGGGTCAACGGCGGCGGCAAGCTGATGAGCCGTGACGCGGAATACACGTTCACGGTGAGCGGCGACACGGAACTGACCGCGAACATCGCAAGCGCCACTGAGCCGCTCGTCATCTTCTATACGGCGACCAAGCAGGTCTACAAGGCACGGGTGATCTCCGACACGGCAGAGAACAAACTGACGGATGCGGACTTTGCAACGGTCCCGGCGGTGACGGGCAAGAAGAACGGACGCTGGACGGTCGGCGGCACGGTCGTCACGACGGTGGCGGAACTCACGGCGAAGATCGGAAGTGCCCAGACGGCGAACGTGAACGCGACCTATGACGCTGACGACACGGCCACGTACACGCTGACGGTGACGGGCGTCGAAGCGGGCGCAATGGGATACCCGAGCACCTGGACGGCATACACGGCAGGCGATCAGCTCTTCGAGAACGTGAACGTCAATGATTCCGTGACTCTGAACGCGGAGAACGGAGCGAAGACGTTCCGGTATTATGCGGATGCTTTAGGAAACGTGCTTTCGACGGCGGCGGCGACGAACGTCCGGTACCGTGAGAACACGACGATCTACGCAGTGTACGGCGACAGCGCATATACCGCGGCAAAGCCGACGGTGACGATGATCACGGCGAGACGCGACGGAACGACGCTGTACTTCGAGGCACTCCGCTGCATTCCTGCGGGCTACACGGTGAAGGAGCAGGGTATCCTGTTCGGAACGGCCGCAGGGCTCACGTACGGCGCGGACGGCGTGTACAAGTACGTGTCGAACGGCCAGGGCGCGAACGACGTGACGGGATTGACCTTAAAGAACATCGACTCCTCGATGACGATCTACGCGGCCGGTTACGTGATCTTCACGGACGGCACGGCGGAAGGCATCATCTACACCGGGGAAGAAGCGAAGTAAGAAATCAACATCCATAAGAAGACGGGGTTGCTGTACAGTGCAGCAGCCCCGTCTTTTTTATTCGTCATACGGACGGGTTTCATTGTTCGGGGCAGCAGAGTGCAGGGACAACGAAGGGAATCGTTTATAAAATATATAAAATCACTGTAAACTGCACTTGACACCATTGCCGGATTCTTGTTATTATGCAATAAGAGTAAATGGGCGTTTATGCCCTTTCGGGGATCGTCCTGAAACTCACCGTGAACGTAATTGAATTCAGCAAGAATTTTTTTTGAAGGAGCGTATCATGAAGAAAAAACTGTGGATCATGCTTGCAGTCCTGGCAGCGGTCGTGATCGGCGTCTTGGCTTCGCGAAACACGTTGGAAGTCCGGGCAGACGGCGAGCACACGCATTGCATCTGCGGCACGGGAACGCTGAACGCGGGCGACCATACGTCTCATACGAGCGTGACGTGGACGGCATGGACGACGAAAAACAAGCTTCCGGCCGTCTCAGACTGCACGGACGCCGTTTCTCACGACGCAAACGGGAACTATTATTTCTATCTGGACAATGAGGACACTGCGGGAAGCGGAGTGGTGAGCGTGAACACCTCCTGGCTTCCGTTCCCGAATTCCGTAACGGATTCTGCCGGAAAGAAGATCGTCCTCTGCTTAAACGGTCTGACCGTACAGAAGACAAATCAGGGCCGGTTCATGACAGCGCTCAATGCGGCAAATACCGACATCACGGTCACTGATTGCCAAGGAACCGGAACACTCAAATTGTACGTCGGCGATCATACGTCCACCAACCAGGGCGCGTTTTTCTGGCTTTGCACACAGAGTAATCTGAAACTTTTCAGCGCGACGCTGGACGGCAGCGGAATGAACTCCAGTTACAACAGCGATCTGGGACTCATCAATATCGGCGCTGACAGCATCTTTAAGATGTACAGCGGAAAGATCATTGCCGGTACCGCGACGAAGGCCAACGGAGGCGCTATTTACATGGGCAGCGGCACGGCGGACCTCTACGGCGGTGAGATCATCGGCGGTTCGGTTGCTTATGCCGGCACCATCATCCAGAGAGGCGGAACGCTGAACTTAAAGGGTACGAATCTGACCGGCGGCAGCGCGGTAAACAGCGGAGGCAGCATTTTCCAGGCGGCCGGCACGATGAATATCGACGGCAGTACGATCTCCGGCGGTGTCGCAGGAACATACGGCGGAAACATGTTGGCCCGCGGCACAGTCAATTTTATCTCCGGAACGATCACGAACGGTCAGGGGACGAGCGCGCGCGGCGGCGGAAACGTCTATATAGAGAGTTCCTGCCAATTCAACATGTCGGGCGGCACCATCTCGAACGGCCGGTTTACCGCGAGCGCGGGCTGGCTCCCGGGCGGCAACGTGAGCGTTTATTCTGCCAACGCGGTATTTACGATGACGAACGGAACCATCTCCGGCGGACCGGACAGCGTGCCGGGCGTCAGAGCCACCAACGGCTGCAATCTCTATGGAGCCAACGGAAAGATCATCATAAGAGGCGGTACTGTCGAAGGCGGAAAAACCGTGCAGGTCGGCGGAAACGTTTTCCTTGAAAACAGTTGCGCCTTCGAAATGACCGGCGGCGTGATCAAAGACGGCGTTGCAACATCGGACGGCGGCGGAAATATTTACACCAAATCCACCAATTTCGTCATGAGCGGCGGCGAGATCCGCAACGGTACGGCCGGTTCGTCTTCTGCCGGAAGGAGCGGCGGCAATATCTATACTGACGGCGGGTCGACGACCATCCGGGGCGGCAAGATCTACGACGGTCATGCCTATGACGCCGGCGGAAACGTGCTCATCACCGGCGCGGCGGTATTTGCCATGACAGGCGGTGAGATCTACGGCGGCTATGCCGGCAGCGGTCAGTCCCAGAACTCTTCCCGTGCGAACATCTTCTTAAACGGCTCTTCAGCGACCGTAAAACTGGCCGGTGGAACCATCAAGGGGCGTTTTGAGGTCATGAACGTCAATTCTTTCGAGTTCGGCGGAAACCCGGTCGTTCATGACGGCGGTTATGGCATCTGGTCGACCACGGCCAACTCCGTGATCAATAATCAGAACTTTAAGATCGGCACGACGGTCGGCGACGTTTCCTATCCGCACATGACTGCCGGCGCAGATATTTACATGGCTGGATTTGAGCGCGGCGGAAACGAGAACTATGTGATCGCCGATCCGACGTATTTCGCGCCGGGCGCCAATGAGTCCGACGTTCAGTATTTCTCGGTTCCGGACAGCCGCAACGTCCGGATCCAGGATGATGACAGTGACGGCACGCCGGAGACGCTTCACATCCGTCAGGGCCACACGCATTTCGTATACGGGAATTCGGAAATTGCGGCGGCTTCCGACACATACCGGAACGCGGAGGAAGTGACGTTCGAAGCGCTTGACCTCACGAAACTGAGAACGGCGCCGGCGACGGACACGCATTATTACATGTATTTGACCGCTGATTTCTCCGGCAATCTTTCCATGGCGGATAAAGTGCACCTGCACCTGTGTCTGAACGGGCATAAGTGGTCGAACGGCGGCCGTGCCATTCAGGGCCATGCACAGACTACCGGCGAACTGACGATCTGTGACTGCAAGACGACTGGCTCCATCGTCGGCGGCGGCTCAGATCAGGGCGGTACGCTTTGGGTCAGCGCTGCGAAACTGACGCTGTTCGGCGGAACGATCCGAAGCACCGGCATTTGTACCTTCTACGATGGCGGCGGCGTCATCCGTGCGGTGAACTTTGATATGTACGGCGGCACCGTGAAAGACGGCCGCATCAATTACGGTATCCGGAACACCAATAACAAATACCAGTACGGCGGCGCCAACGTCCGTGTCAGCGGAACGTTCAATATGTACGGCGGCACGATCGAAGGCGGCACGCTGACGTTAGCCAAGACCAAGTCTCTCAAGGACGACGGTGTGACGGAGCAGGACGTCTGGGGCTTCGGCGCGAACGTTCATGCTACGACGTTCCATATGTACGGCGGCACGATCAAAGACGGCAAGATCCTCTTTGCGCCCGGCGTCTCCAACTGGGTCTCCGGCGGAAACGTCTGGGCAACCAGCATGACCATGACCGGCGGCGTCATTGAGAACGGGTATTCCGCAGGAAACGGCGGCAACCTGCATCAGTCCGGCGGCACGTTCCGGATCGAAAACGCGGTGATCCGCGGCGGCATTGCGAATAACGGTTACGGCGGAAACATTGCGATCGACGGCGGCACGATGACGATCCTCAATTCCACGATCGAAAATGGTAAGGCGAAGATCTACGGCGGAAACATCCGTGTCGGTGCGAACGGCGTCCTGAACGTCGGACAGTCCGGCTCTTCCGATACCACCGTGATCAGCAATGGCTTGGTCGGTGTGACGCATACGCTGAACGATTCGAATGAAGTGGTTTCAGAGACGGTTGCGGGCGAAGGCTTCGGCGGCAACATCGGTCTGGAATCAAACACGTCCAAAGACCACAAGGGAACGCTCAATCAGTATGGCGGTTCGATCTTAAACGGCACGGCGCACGGCGGCTGGGGCGGCAACGTCTACATCGCCGACAAAGGTTTCTTTACCTTGTATGCCGGCACGGTTTCCGGCGGTATCGCGGATAACAATCAGGCGGCGAACAGGGGCTGGGGCGGCAACGTCTACGTCGGCAGCAGTTCGACCTTCACGATGAAGGACGGCACGGTGACGGACGGTCAGGCGTTAAAACTCAACAATACCGGCGATGAATCCGGTTTCGGCGGCAACATTTTCGTCCGTACGGGCACGGCGAGTACCGGTTTCATCATGGAAGGCGGAACGGTCTCCGGCGGATCCTCCTTAAGCGGCGGCAACATCCGCGTGAACAACGGCGGCTTTATGCAGATGAAGGGCGGCACCGTTGAGAACGCTGCCGGCGGGCAGAACGTGTTCATCAACATCACCGGCACGGTGACCATGACCGGCGGCATCCTGAGAAACGGCGCTTCGGAAGCAAACGTCCAGATCAACGGCATATCGACGAGCAAGGGCTTCTTCATCTTGAGCGGCGGCAAGGTGATCCAGGATACCGGCACGATCACGAACGTCAACGTATTCGGTACGTTCCAAATGAGCGGAACGGCTGCGGTCATCGGTACGCGCATCAACTACGGCGCCAACGCTGCCAACTGCTCGATCACCGGCGGCTATGTTTCGTCGTTCTACGGCCAGGCGAAAGCCAATGCGTCCGGCGGCTTCTATGCGACAGAGCCGACCGCAGGATTCCGTGCAGCCGGTTATTACGCGTTCCCGGGCACGTACTCGAACCCGGATACGACGGATACGACCGAGTATAAGTACGAAGTGGCGGAAGGCGTGATCATTGAGACCACGTCCCGCGTCAAGCTCGGCGACATGCCCGTCGCGGCAGTCACGGGCGGCGGTCCTGTGAAGAAGAACGGTTCTTACACGCTGACCGCTCCGGAAGTCGCGGGATACCGGCTCCTCGGCTGGTACGAAGGCACGACGGAACTTAGCACGGACGAGACCTATACCGGAACGGCGACGGCAGCGAAGACGATCGAAGCTCTTTATGAGTACGGTCCTTCCACCGGCTTTGCGGTGACGGTGAACGGAACGAACGATTACACGATCAGCGGAACGACCGTCGGCACGAAGTACGCGGTCGGCACGGACATCACGGTAAGCTACACGGGCACGGGCACGTTCGAAGGCTGGGTCAACGGCGGCGGCAAACTGATGAGCCGTGACGCGGAATACACCTTCACGGTGAGCGGCGACACGGAACTGACCGCGAACGTCGCAAGCGCCACTGAGCCGCTCGTCA
>JAEEIV010000034.1 GCA_016281555.1 Lachnospiraceae bacterium
TAAATGGCGGACGGCATCCGATGTCGTCGTCCGTTTCGCCGGAGGCAGCCCGCCACCGGCCAACAAAACAATTCAGGAGGAGAAAATGAGCAAGACACTTTTTACTGCGGCTCTCGCGTTCGTGCTGTCAATCGGCGGTTTTGCCTTGTCCGCAGCGGATTCCATCACGCTGAATAAAGATTTTTCTCTGGTCAAGCTGGTCGTTCAGACGAATATTGAGGGGAATCTGATTGAAAACCTCACCAGGACGTCGTCCGAGACCTCCACCAAAATGCCGTTCGGCTACGTGAAGAACAATGGCGATTTCGTTCCCCTTCAGAAATCCATGACCGAAAAGGAAGTCGTCAACGACGAAACCAAATCCACCACGTTCGTCCTCGGGAAGTTCAAACAGGGCGATACGTTCCAGTTCGGCTACAGCAACGGCACGGATTTTGAAGCGCTTTCAGTCGCAAGCGATCCCGCTTTCAATGCCGGATACAACATTGACGGTTTCTATCATCTGGATTTCGGCGAAGATCCGTTTAACGGCAAGCTCGATATCATGGTCATGGGCGAGCCTCTGCCCGCCTCCACCGTGACCATGCTGGTCGCCCTTGCCGCGGCCGCCGCTCTTCTTCTCTTCCGCAACCGCAAGACGCGTGCGCGTTTCTCCGCACAGGCATGAGCGTAGAGGAAGAAGCGAAGAACAACGGCGGGGCAATGCCCCCCGAACCAGAAGCAGAGCGCCCGGAAGAAGCCGGACGCCCTGCCTCTTCGTCTTCCGGCTTAGTTCCGGATGAGACGAATCCTGCGCAGGAATCTGCGGACCCTTCTGCCAGCGCCCGCATGACACGTGAGGACTTGGAAAGCAAATACCGGAACGACCCCCGGTTCGCCATGCTTTTCGATCACGAAAGAAAGAACGAGAAACAGGCATGGTACATCAAAGTCGGCGGCCTGCGCCTGACCTTGAACCGCATCCTGATCCTCTGCGGGTTCCTGCTTGTTTTCCTGCTCTGCCTCGGAGCATGCTTCTTTTATGCGCTCAAGGACCTCGGCAGATACAGAAACTACACCCGTGCGGTCGCTCTGTTCGAAAACGGCGAGTACATTGCCGCGAAAGAACTGTTTGTCAAGGTGCTCGCCGAAGACCCGAACAAGGAAGATGCCGTGGCCGCGATCGCGGAGATTTATCACCATTACGGCGACTGGGGCAACGAGGCATTTTTCCGGCAGCGTCTGATGCGCCTGAATCCCCTGGATCAGAAGCTTCGTGACGATTTCCTCGAAAGTGCGTTCCGCGCCAGGAATTTCGGTGTCATCTACACCTTCCTTAATCTGAAGGTCATGGAAGATGCGAACGTCCTGTCGCCCGACGAAGGGGCGTTGTACGTGCTCTCGGCTATTCAGTCGGGGCATGTGCCGAACGGAAAAGCATTTTACGATTTGAAGCGGAAAACGGAGCCCAGATATTTTCAGAAAAGCGAGCGCGGCCGTCTCGTCGAAATGAAGATGAGCACGAAAGAGATGGACGGTCCGCGGGTGCGGGAAATCCTTGCGTTTCTCGACGATCTTCAGGATCCGATGGTCCGGTTCGAGACGATCAATTATTTGCTGTATTATTATTCCCGGCAGAACGATCGGGAATCGGACGAGAAAATGGAGGAACTGCTCCGCGAAGCGACCGAGCTGAACGAGTTTGCGGGCGCGCCTCTTCTTGCCAACTTCTATTTTTCACACTACCGTTTCGACGATACGATCAAAGTGTGCGAAACGTACCTTGAGACGAAGATCAACGCCATCATGCCGGTCTTCCTCGGCGAGAGTTTCGCTTTGTCCGGCCAGTCGGAAAAGATCCCGTCGCTTGTGGACCTGATGCACGGGCTGCATGTCCGCCAGGCGAACATCCTCGCTTTGTACCTGGATGCGCTGAAAGCTTTCTGCGAGGGCGACAATGAACGTCTGCAGAGATCTATGCTGGCGGCCGGGTCCACGATCAAGACGCCGCTCTCCGGCCTCATGGCGCTGCAAATCGCGATTCTGACCGATTCCTCGCAAGGGATCCGGCAAAGCCTCAATACGATCATGAAGGGTCGTCCGTTCATGGATTTCCAGCAGCGTGCCAGGACGGCAGCCCTGTATTACCTGATGGACAAGGTGAAGGAAAATGACCTGGCTTCCGATCCGGATAGACTGAACGACTGTGCCGAGATCGCTGCCCTGATCCAGACCCCGGGCGACGATGTTTCGTTCCTCCGCCGCATCATCCTGCTGGATCACTTCACCCGGAACGTGCTGACGGAAGACGAGCTTCAGACTGCGCTCGGGACGTTCCCGGGCGACCCCGTTCTGCTTCAGATCGCCGCAAAGTATTATCTGCTGAACGGCAAGCCGACCCGTTCCATGGAATACATCGTCGAATACAATGAGCTGAAAGACGTTCCCAAAGGCACCATCGCCATCCTGCACATGGTGACGCTGGACCAGCTCGGACGCAAGGCCGATGCGGAAAAGGAATTCCGCGCCATCGTGGAACGCGGCGAGGACGATTCTCTCCTGTACCTTTATTATTCGTTCTGCGTCGAAAACAATTTCCTCGAATCCCTGGGATTGCTTGCGGAATGGCTTGAGGCCCTCCCGAAGAATGCAGCGTCCCGTTCCGCCCTGCCGTTTGTCCGGGCTGAGATCCTCTACGCCGACGCCGCCACAAGGGACCAGGCGCTTGACCTCTTCGAAAAGAGCAGTGCGTCCGATTCGCGTTTCATCTTCCATGCGGCATCGCGTCTGGTCGAAGCCGGTCGCTTCAACGCTGCTCTCAGCCGGTATCTTTCCATTCAGGATACCTACCCGGACAAAGTCCTTCTCAACGTCAGCATCTCCAACCTTTACGGGAAAAAGGGCGACAAGAAGTCCGAGCTCGCTTTTGCCCGGAACGCCTGGCAGATGGACAAGAACAACTTCCAGGCACGGTATGCGTACGGGAAACTCCTTTTCGATGAGGGGCAGGTCGCGGATGCGTTTTCCGTGCTCGGTTCCCCTCAGTACCGCGCCGAATTCCCGGCCGACATGCTGGCGCTCTGGGAAAAGGTCATCCGCGCACAGATCAAGTTGGATTTCGATGTCGCCCGCTACACGCCGGTCATGGAAAATGCCCGCCGTCTCCTGACCTTCTTCCCCGACGACAAGGAAGCCAGAGAGTATCTTGATAAGGTCGAGAAGATCCGCCAGCTTCAGAAAAACAGCGTCCGGCAGTGACGGCGGTACGGCGGCCGCGCCGTTTCGTCCGGTTGGTTTGAAAAGACGGCGGGATTGCTGTCTGTTGGAGGAAGCGGGGGGTGGTCACTTATCTGTTCCCCCCGGAAAAAACGCATTCCTTATTTCCTGTCAGCTTGATCCGAGTCAGCTTGATCCGAACGTGCATCGGTGTTGCGCCCCGGTTGAACATCTCCAGCACCAGGTGCCCGTTGGCCGGCGCACGAAAAAGCGGCCGTCCGAATGAACGGGCGGCCGCGGATCGCATTCTAAAATGTACGGGATGCGTCAGAGTTTGAGCGTGACGGACTTGCCGGAATACTTGACCGTCTTGCACTGTTCGGGATCGGTGCGGGTCTCGCCGACGCCGAAGCCTTCCTTCACCAGCACGACGCGGAACGTGCGGTTCTTCAGCATGCCGGGGAAGGAGCCCTGGACGTCGCCGATGGTGA
>JAEEIV010000035.1 GCA_016281555.1 Lachnospiraceae bacterium
GAAGTGATCCGGCTGTACGGGTACGATCACGTGATCCCGACGTTCCTGCCGACTGCGGCAGTGACGAGCGGCGGACGGACGGTCCGTCAGGCGGGCGAACTGAAACTGAAGCGGGCGCTTGCGGCCGCGGGCGCGTACGAAGCGATCCATTATTCCTTCTTCTCGCCGGCGGATTTAGACCTTCTGGATCTTCCGGAAGACGCTTTAGAGCGCCGCGCGATCCAGCTCATCAATCCGATCAACGTGGACCTGTCCCTCATGCGGACGACGCTCGCGCCGGAAATGATCCGTTCGTTTGCGCGGAACCAGAAGCGCGGCACGATGAGCGGAAAACTCTTCGAAATGGGCAAGATCTTCCTGCCGAAGGAACTGCCGCTTCAGGAGTATCCGGAAGAGCGTTCGACTCTGTCGATCGGCGTCTTCGGTGAGGGCAATGATTTCTACACCCTGAAATCCCTCGTGGAAAGCGTCGCGAAGGAGCTTTCCGTCCGCTTCACTTACGAGCCGGAAACGAAGCCGTATCTGCATCCGTTCCGGTCCGCAAAGGTCCTTTGCGACGGAAAACAGGTCGGCTACCTCGGCCAGGTGCGCTACGAGATCGCGGAGAAGGTGGATCTGACCGTTCCGGCATTCATTGCCGAACTTGATTTAGAGGCATTGTCCGCGTACTTCGGACAGGCGGAGGCCTATAAGCCGGTTCCGAAGTTCGATGAAGAGAAGCGCGATTTCGCGTTCGTCATGGACGCGGACGTGCCTGCAGGCCGGGTGATGGAGACCATCGAAAAGGCCTGCAGCCTGATCACGAAAGTCGAACTCTTCGACGTGTATGAAGGCATTCAGGTGGGGTTGAACAAGAAGAGCCTCGCATTCACTGTCGTGTTTACGCCGACCGACCATGCGTTCAAGGAAGCCGAGATCGAAGGCTACGTGAACGAGGTGCTCTCGGCGGTGAAGGAAGCGCACGGCGCGGTGCTCCGGTCGTAACGGAACCGGAGAGAAGTCGGTAAGAAAGGGTAGGTCATGAACGAAGGCTGTTATGCGGAAACGCTGGTCAAACGGAAGATGACGGCAGGGGCGATCCTCGGTATGATCGGCATGTCGTTGCTCGTCACGGCTGGCCTCGTGCTCACGTTTATGAACCGCTTCGGCGTGTTCGCGCTCGTGGCGGCCGTCCTCGTGATCTTTATCTTTTACCGCTTTCTCCGCGTGGAATACGAATACATCTTCGTGACCGGAGAACTGCAGGTCGACCGGATCTATTCCGGCTCCGTCCGGAAAGCCGGCCCGAGGATCGATATCACGAACGTGGAGCGGGTCGAGAGGATCGCGGACGAGGCGCTGAAGGAACTGAAGAGCCGTCCGAAGGGAGAGGTGCTGGATTACACCTCGCACATCGGCGATCCGGAGATCTACGTGGTCCGGTACCACGACAACATGGGCAGTAAATTCCTGCTCTTCGAGCCGGATGAAAAGCTTCTGAAAACCATGTGGCGTTCGGCACCGTCGAAGGTGAAGATCCCGAAGGAATGATGAGAAGCGGGGTTTGGAAACAGACGAAGCGATCGGCAAAGATGAACGGGGACGTGCGGTCATTTGACCGCGCGTCTTCTTTTTCAACGGGCCGCATCTTTTCCTATACGATTCTTGTAAAAATTGTTGAAAATATACAAAATTGAATTGCAATTTTTATTTTATTTGTTAAAATAGACTATGCGGCGGTCTCCCGTCACGGAAACGCCGTTCGTCTGAAATCATACAGCGAAGGAGTGGCAGAATGCAGAAAAAGAAAGAAATGATCGCCATGCTGCTGGCCGGAGGCCAGGGCTCGAGACTCGGTGTGCTGACCGCGAAAATGGCGAAGCCGGCGGTCTCTTTCGGCGGCAAATACCGCATCATTGATTTCCCGTTGAGCAATTGCATCAATTCCGGCGTGGATACGGTCGGCGTGCTGACGCAGTACGAGCCGCTCCGCTTGAATTCCCACATCGGCATCGGCGTGCCGTGGGATCTGGACCGGAACTACGGCGGCGTGACGGTGCTGTCTCCGTACGAGCGTTCGGAAAACAGCGACTGGTATACCGGCACGGCCAATGCGGTCTACCAGAACATCAGTTACATTGAGACGTACAATCCGGACTATGTGCTGATCCTCGGCGGCGATCACATCTATAAGATGGATTACGAGCTGATGCTGAACTACCACAAGGCGAAAAAGGCGGACATCACGATGGCGGCCATGCCGGTGCCGATCGAGGAGGCGAGCCGCTTCGGCGTGCTGGTCACCGATCCCGAAACCGGGCGGATCACGGAGTTTGAAGAAAAACCGGAGCATCCGAAGAGCAATCTCGCCTCCATGGGCATCTACATCTTCAATTGGCCGGTCTTAAAAGAGGCGCTGATCACGAACAAGGACGTTCCGGGCCTCGACTTCGGAAAGCACGTGATCCCGTACTGCCACGGGAAGGGAAATCCGGTGTTCTGCTACGAGTACAACAGCTACTGGAAGGACGTCGGAACGCTGCAGTCCTACTGGGAAGCGAACATGGAACTCATTGACCTCGTGCCGGTCTTTAATCTGTACGAAGAATACTGGAAGATCTACACGAACAATGATCTCACCGCCCCGCAGTTCTTCGACGACAATGCCGTCGTGGAACGCTGCATCATCAGCGAAAAAGCGTCGATCTACGGCACCGTGAAGAATTCGGTCATCGGACCGAACGTCACGATCGGGCCCGGTGCGGAAGTCTACGACTCGATCCTCATGGGGAACGTGAAGATCGGTGAGAATGCAAAGGTGTATAAGGCGATCATTGCCGAGGATTCCGTCGTCGGAGCCGGCGCGGTCCTAGGCTACGGCGAGTACCGCGAATCGACCTATAATCCGAAGGTGTATTGCTCGGATCTCGTGACGGTCGGAGAGTGCTCGGTCATCCCGCCGGGAGTCACGATCGGGAAGAATACGGCGATCTACGGAATCACGGAGGCGGAGGATTATCCGAACGGCGGCCTCGAAAGCGGGAACGCGGTCATAAAGGCAGGTGAGACGTTATGAAGGCCATAGGGATCATTTTGGCGGCGGGAAACAGTAAGAGAATGCGCGAACTGACTGCGAAGCGCTGCACGGCGGCGATGCCGATGTGCGGAACCTACCGGGCGGTGGACTTCGTCCTGACAAACATGGCCTATTCGCACATACAGAGCGTGGCGGTGCTGACGCAGTACAATTCCCGCTCGCTGTCCGAGCATCTGAATTCCTCGAGATGGTGGGATTTCGGCCGGAAACAGGGCGGCCTCTACGTCTATCATCCGACGATCACGCCGGACAATTCGAGCTGGTACCGCGGCACTCTGGACTCGATGTGCCAGAACATCCGTTTCCTGAAAGAAAGCCACGAGCCCTACGTGATCATTGCCTCGGGCGACGGCGTTTACCGTCTGGATTATAATAAGGTGCTGGACTACCACATCGAAAAGCGCGCCGACATCACGATCGTGACGGCCGACATGCGTCCCTGGGAGGATTCGACGAGGTTCGGACAGGTCCGGACGGACGGGGACGGCCGCGTGACGGAGTTCGAGGAAAAACCCATGCAGGAGGAGTCCAAGGACGTGAACACCGGCGTGTACGTGATCCGGCGGCGTCTCCTCATTGAGATCCTCGAAACCTGCATGGAGGAAGACCGCTACGATCTGGTCCGCGACGTGATCATCCGGTACCGCAGGGTGAAGCGGATCTACGCCTATCATATGGACGGGTACTGGAGCAGCATCTCTTCGGCAGAGTCGTATTACAAGACGAATCTGGATTTCCTGAACAAGGACGTCCGCGACACGTTCTTCACCGAAGACGAGACCGTGCTGACGAAGGCCAATGACTTCCCGCCCGCGAAGTACAATCCCGGCTCGTCGGTGAAGCACGCCCTCGTGGCGAGCGGCACGATCATCAACGGCACCGTGGAGAATTCCGTCATTTTCAAAAAATCCTACATCGGAAACGGCGCGGTCATCAAGAATTCCGTCATCTTAAATGACGTCTACATCGGTGACAACGCCAGGGTGGAAAACTGCATCGTAGAGAGCCACAACACGCTTTACGCGGACAGCGTTTACGTCGGAGACCCGAACGACGTCCGCATCGTGGTCGAAAACAATGCGCGGTATTTTTAGGAGTTGAATCATGGAAGTTACCGACGTCAAGGTTCGCATCGTCCACTCGAGCAGCAAGATCAAGGCCATCGCAACGATCACGATCGACGATTGTTTCGCCGTTCATGACATTAAGGTGGTCGAAGGCGCCTCCGGGCTGTTCATCGGCATGCCGGCACGGCGGGGAGAGGACGGCGTCTTCCGGGACATTGCACATCCGATCGAGACGGAGACCCGGCAGAAAATCTCGACGATGATCCTCGAGGCTTACCGGGAGGCAATGAAAACAGAAGAGGCGAAACCGGAGGGGCAATGACGCTCCTCCGGTTTTTTGTTACCGCTTGCACCGGATTTACTGCCGCTTGCGCCGCGCGCCTTGATACTTTTCGCTGTAAAGATATAATAAACGGGTATTGACAGAAAAGGTTGGGCTGCTTTTGTATCCTTTGATCCACGTTTTCGGATTTGATATCGAGGTTTATCTCGTCTTCATTGGCGCCGGGATCGTTGCCGTCACGGTGTTCAATGCGTTCCGGCGAAAGAAGCTGAACCTGAAGGTTTGGGAGCTGATCCTCCTTTTGGCGCTCACCCTGGCCCTTATGCTGGCGTTCTGCAGGCTGTTTTACGCGCTGCTCATGATCCCGGTGAAAGGGGCTTCGTGGGAGACGTTCTGGCACGACCTGCTCCACGGCGGCATGGTGTTTTACGGCGGCATGTTCGGCATCATTGCGGGATGTCTTCTGTTCGCACTCGTAAGACGCCGGAAAGCCAGGGAAGTGCTCGATTTCTTCGCGCCGTCCATTGCGCTCTCCCTCGTCTTTGCGCGGCTCGGCTGCCTCTTCAACGGTTGCTGCTACGGCATCGAATGTGCCTTCGGCGTGCCGAATCAGAAGTTCCCGGGACAGTTGCTTCTCCCGGTGCAGCTGTTTGAAAGCGCCGTAAATCTCGTCATTTTCATTGCCTTCCTGCTGCGGGAACGGGTGAAAAAGACGAACCGTTTTCATCTGGAAGCCTATTTTGTGGTTTACGGCGTCGCCCGGTTCATTCTGGAGTTTTTCCGGGGGAATTCGGACCGCATGTATTACCCGGACCGGTTGTCCGGCTCGCAGCACATCTCGATCCTCATCGTGTTGTTCGTGCTCATCGAGGCAGCGGTGCTGACCGTAAGAAAAAGTAAGAAATCAAACCAGAAACGGCCGGACGACCCGGCGGAAAGGAAATCATATGAAACTTAAGAAAACGTTATGGGTATTGGGGCTGCTCGCTGCCACCATGGTGGCATATCTTGTGTTCTCCGGCAGCGGCTGCTGTGATCCGGAAGAGGAAACGGATGAAGCAGGGAACGTCATTACGACTCCCAACGCCCCGCTGAATCCGACGACGGATCCGGTGACGAATCCGACGGAAAAGCCGACCGAGAAACCGACCGAAGCTGCGCCGGCCGCCGGCAATGCCCCGTACTTAGAGCAGGTGCATTGGGATCATTACACGAATGAGGACGGCTCGGATGAGCCCTTCGTCATGGCGCCGACGCTTTTGCCGGCGGGCATTGAATTCGGCGACATTTATATCTTCCGCGGCGACAGCACGGACGAGAAGGACCTGCTCGGGATCCAGACCGGCCAGAAGGACGTGGACGTCATGTACAATCCGGAACCGGAAAAGGACGGCAGGCAGTGGGTCAAGTTCGCCGGCAAGGTCTATTGGATGGACAATCCGGACAACATTCCGAAGCCGGACGACATTGTAACCGTCGTCGTGACCGGGTTCGACCGTTCCAAGGGAGAGGAAACGCCGTACTCGAATAAGATCACGGCGAAATGGAAGGATCTCCAGCTGAAATAAGAGATCCGTCATCTTTTAGACGCCCTGCAGCGCATCCGCGACCGGATGAAGGCTGCAGGGCTTTTTTTGCGGAGAAGGTCCGAAAAAGCGCCGGAAAACGGTGCAACCCCTTGACAAAGAGCGGAAAACGGAATACAATCCACGATGGTATTATATATAATTATATTACATTGGCATTTTATCCCCTTTTGCACCACTGTTTTAGGAGGTTATCATGAGAAAGCTGATCACGGTTTTGTCCTGCATCACGGTTGCGGTCCTCGCGCTGGGGATCGGCACGACTGTTGCGAAGGCGGATCACCCGCACGAAGACAGCACGAAACATTGCTTCTGCGGCGGGAATTGTGAGGGCGCGACGGTCGAAGGAAGTCCGCACACCTGCTCTGCTTCCAGCGAGGCTACGTCATGGACGGGGGTGTCCACGTATCAGGAACTCGCGGATCAATTTGCGACGGATGCCGACTGTTACCTTTACCTGAAAAACGACATCGATCTTACGGCCGTGCTGAAGCCGCAGAAAGGCAAGAAATACAGCATCTGCCTGAACGGATACACGATCAAGGCACCGGTGAACGCGCGGGCATTCACGTTTTCCAGCTGCAATACCAGCACGTACATCCGGATCTGCGACTGCTCGACCGGAATGACCGGAAAGATCACTGCCCACGAGGACACGACGGCGGTCTCGGATCCCGGCGGACTGATCGCAGCCTATTCGGGCGGCCGCGTCTGGCTGTTCGGCGGCACCGTGACCGGCGGCAGAACTTCAAATAAGAGCGGCGGCGGAAACATCTACGTCGGCAACGGAACGTTCTACATGCTCGGCGGTACGGTTTCGGACGGAAAGGTCGTCACCGCGACGGCATCGGATGCAAAGGGCGGAAACATTTCCGTTTACAACACCGGCACGGGTTCCTATCTCCGGTTCGAGATGTACGGCGGCACGATCACGAACGCGGATACGCTGGAAGAAGGCGAATCCGGAAATGCGTATAAAGGCGGAAATCTCTACGTCCAGACTCCAACCGGCAGCACGACCGGTCCCTGGGTCAAGATGTGCGGCGGAACCATCACCGGCGGCACGGCGACCAGTGGCGGCGGAAACATCTATGCGATCGGATATGAGGGCTCCTTTACGATGACCGGCGGCACGATCTCCGACGGCAAGATCAACGGCAAGGGCGGCGGCGGAAACATTTACTGCGGCATTCCCTTCTATATGAACGGCGGCACCATCACGGGCGGTCACGTGCTGGGAACGCTGGACGGCGGAAACGGCGCGAACCTTTTCCTGAGCAAAGACGCAACCGGCAATTATATCAAAGGGACGGCGGTGTTCGGAAACGTCCATGCCGATTCCCGGGCCGGCGGATACAATCTGGCGATCGCTTCCGATTGCGAGATCGGTGAAAACGCTGAGATCGGGGAGACCGGAAGGGCCAATACGATCCAGTTGAATAATACAAGTTCAGACTTGACCGTCAACGGCGGCTTGATTTACGGGACGATCTCCGCAGCCTACGGGACGGTTGAGATGAACGGCGGAATCGTTACCGGGATCCTCCGTGCCACGATGTACGGAACCGATTACGGCACGGTGACCGTGAACGGAGGATACGTCGGTAAGGCGGACCGTAATAAACCGGAAGGGGCCGTGATCCTGAACGGCGGCTATTTCGGATCGATCGCCACGGCGAATCCGGTGACATACGGCGCGGGAATGAAGGCCGTGGAATTCAACCACAGCGAGCCGTATAAGAACACCGCGCTCGTCACGAATCTGGTGGTGATCCCCGAAGAAGCGCCGATCGGCAAGCGCCTTGCGCTGAATGAGAGTCTCAGCATTTATTTCGAGGGCAC
>JAEEIV010000036.1 GCA_016281555.1 Lachnospiraceae bacterium
CAATGTAGACCGGTCTGTTCTTTCCCTGGATGTAGGCCTTGGCGAGGTATTCACCGATGATCCCGAGCATGAGAAGCTGGATCCCGCCGAGTAAGAGGATCAGTCCGACGATCGTCGCATATCCCGGCACGTCTCTGCCGAATGCGAGCGTCTTGACGAGGAGCACGATCATATACACGAAAGCGGTAAACGAGATCAGGAGGCCGAGGATCGTGGAGATTTTTAACGGCACCGTGGAATAACCGATGATGCCGTCGATCGCATACCGGAACAGTTTTCCGAACGACCATTTGGACGATCCCGAAGCGCGTTTCGCCACTTCGTAGGGAATATACTTCGTTTCAAAACCGACGAACGAGAAAATGCCTTTCGAGAACCGGTGATATTCGCTGATCGAGAGGATCGCATTCGCGACGGATCTCCGGAACATGCGGAAATCACTGGCGCCGGCATGGAAATCGATCTCGCACAGGCGGTTGATGATCCGGTAAAATGCGCGCTTGAAGAACGAAAGCACCTTGCTCTCCTTACGCTTGTCCTGGTAGGCGGCGACCACGTCGAGTTCCGGTGTTTCCGCAAGAAGATCGTACATCTCAAGAGCGACTTCGGGACGTTCCTGAAGATCCGCGTCAATGATGCAGACGTACTCTCCATTCGTATGTTTCAGTCCGGAATACATGGCCGCTTCTTTTCCGAAATTCCGGGAAAATTGAACGACAATAAGTCCGTCGTCATCCTTTTCCTGTTTCAGCTCGCGAAGCGCCTTGCCGGTGCCGTCCTTGGAGCCGTCATTCACCATGACGATCTCGACAGGGATCTGCCGGGCATCGAATACCCGGTGGATTTCTTCGTATATCAGACGGACGTTCCCTTCTTCGTTATAACAGGGAACCACAAACGATACCATATCCGCTCCTTCTGGAATCTACATTATAAAATATATTTTACATATGTTAACAAAATATGTCAACTTTTTTTCAAAAATCAGACACCGAGCTGATCAAACAGGGAAAACTGGTCGTCTGACGGCAGTCCGGACAAAATGCCGAGCGCTTTCAGCCGGTCCACGATGGACTGACTGACGTGGGCTCTGGTCCGGAAATTGCTCTCGGAAGTAAACGGCCCGAGCCCGTCGTGCACGGCCTCCACGATGCTGTCCGCAGCGCTCTCTCCGAGGTCGGCGATCGACGTCAGGGAAGGCATGATCTTCCGGTCCTCAGTGATCTGGAATTCCGTCGCCTTCACGGTTTCAAGATCGATCGGGACGAAGGCAAACCCTCTCGCATACATTTCCTGCACGATCCGCATGTCCCTGAATTCCAGTTTCTCTTTGTCGGAAGGTTTCGGAATGCGTTCGAACTGCTCCATATACGTGATGAGCCGGTCCTCACCGAGACACATTTTCTCGTAATTGAATCCGTCCGCACGTACCGAATAATAGCTGCAATAATACTCCAGGGGATAAAACACCTTGCAGTACGCGATCCGCCATGCCATCATGACGTACGCGGCCGCATGCGCCTTCGGGAACATGTATTTGATCTTGTTGCACGACCAGATGTACCAGTCCGGGACTCCGTGAGAGCACATTTCCTCTTCCCACTCCGGCTTCAGCCCTTTGCCCTTCCGGACCTTTTCCATGATCTCAAAGGCAAGCGAGCTTTCCAGCCCCATGGAAATGAGGTATTCCATGATGTCGTCCCGGCAGCAGATGGCCGTTTCGAGCGTAACGGTCCCTTCCTCGAAGAGGATCTGGTTATTGTTCGACCAGACGTCGGTTCCGTGGGCCATGCCCGTGATCCGGACGAGGTCGGTCAGCCGCTTCGGTTTGCAGGCAATGACCATGCCCATGGCGAAGTCCGTACCGAATTCCGGTATGCCGAGCGCACCGATTTTGCATCCGCGGATGTCTTCCGGAGTGATGCCGAGCGCTTCGGTCGATTCAAACAGGCTCATGACTTCCTTAGAATCAAGCGGGAACGTTCTCGGATCGACCCCGGTCAGTTCCTGAAGCATCCGGATCATCGTCGGATCATCGTGTCCCAGAATGTCCAGTTTCAAAAGGTTTCCGTCAATGGCGTGATACTCGAAATGCGTCGTGATGATCGGCGTATTCATGTCATTGGCGGGATGCTGGATCGGAGTGATCGTATTGATGTCGACGCCGATCGGCAGCACGACGATGCCGCCAGGATGCTGCCCGGAGGTCCGCCGGATGCCTTCCAGTTTCTTCGCCAGCCGTTCGATCTCGCACTTTCTCTTTTTCTCACCGTGTTCATCGTAATAATGCTTGACGTAACCGAACGCCGTCTTTTCGGCAATGCCGCCGTAGGTGCCTGCACGGAACGTCTGCCCCTTTCCGAAAATGACTTCCGTGTACGCGTGCGCCTTGGACTGGTACTCGCCGGAAAAGTTCAGATCGATGTCCGGTTCCTTGTCGCCCTTAAATCCGAGGAACGTCTCAAACGGGATGTTGAAGCCGTCTTTCTTCAGCTTCGTTCCGCACACCGGACACTCGCGGTCCGGCAGGTCACAACCCGCATACTTCTCGTATTTCCGGACGATTTCCGAATCAAAATCGGAATACCTGCACTTCGGACAGACGTAGTGCGGTTTCAGCGGATTGACTTCCGTGATCCCCGACATCGTAGCGGCGAACGAGGATCCGACGGACCCCCTGGATCCGACGAGATAACCGTCGGAAACCGATTTGGAAACCAGTTTTTCCGCAATCATGTACATGACCGCATATCCGTTTCCTATGATGGAAGACAATTCCTTCTCGAGACGCTCTTCCACGATTTTAGGCAGCGGATCTCCGTATATTTCATGCGCCCGTTTGTAGCAGGCGGTCCGCAGGGCCTCGTCGGAATTCTCGATGACCGGCGGACACTTGACCACTTTACCGTTCTTCGTGTAGATCGGCGAGATCACCTCGATCTCATCCGCGATCCGGTTCGTGTTCGTGACGACGATCTCGTATGCCTTGTCGGAACCGAGGAATTCAAACGCCGCAAGCATTTCTTCCGTCGTTCGAAGATACAGGGGCGGCTGGTTTTCGGCGTCGGGAAAGCCCTTGCCGAACTGGAGCATCTCGCGGTACAACGCATCACCGGGATGCAGAAAATGAACGTCAGACGTCGCGACGACCGGCTTCTTAAACTGATCGCCGAGCGACACGATCTTCCGGCTGATGTCGATGAGATCCTGCTCTGTGACGAGATCGTTTTTCGGATCACGGAGCAAATACGAGTCATTCTCAATCGGCTGTACCTCGAGATAATCGTAAAAACTGACGATCCTGGCCAATTCTTCTTCAGTCGCGCCTTCCATGACGGCATTATAGAGTTCCCCCATGGAACAGGCACTTCCGACGATCAGACCCTCCCGGTATTCGTTCAATAACGTCTTCGGGATCAGCGGCCGCTTGTTAAAATAGGTCAGCGACGACTCGGTAACGAGGCGGTACAGATTTACACGGCCGGTCTCGTTTTTGACGAGGATGATCACGTGACTTGAATGGAGTTTGCGCTTGGCTTCCTTGGTAAGCCGCGTGGCGAGACGCACTTCCTCCAGCGTCTTCCAGCCCTTTCTGTTCAGCCGGTTGATGAAGGCAATGAAGATCTCGGCGGTGCATTCCGCATCGTTCACTGCCCGGTGATGATCGTTCAGAACGATATTCAGTTCCTTCGCAATGGTATCCAGCCGGTAGTTCGACAGTTTCGGCAGAAGCGATCTCGCGATCCCGAGCGTGTCGAGATAGGTAAACGGTTTCGACGGCAGCGCGCCGAGCTTCTTCAGGTTTTCCCTTAAAAAGCTGACGTCGAACGTCGCATTGTGCGCCACGAGCGCCGCGTCTCCGATGAATTCCATAAACCTCGGAAGCACTTCTGAAATCGGCGGGGCGTCTTTGACCATCTCGTCGGAAATATGCGTTTCCATTTCGATCCGGAGCGGGATCGGAACGCCGGGATTCACGAACGAACCGAACCGGTCCGTGATCACCCCGTTTTCGACTTTGACCGCGCCGATCTCGATGATCCGGCAATCCACGGGTGACAAACCGGTGGTTTCTAAGTCAAACACGACGAACGTATCGCTCAGCGCTCGATTTTCAGGGTTTACGACCGCTTCCAGCGTATCGTCGACCAAATATCCTTCCATTCCGTAAATGACTTTAAACGGCGGTTTTTGGGTCTTCTTTTCTTTCTGTTCACCATTCCATTTTTCCGCGGCGTGCATGGCCTCGGGAAATGCGTAGATGACGCCGTGGTCGGTGACGGCGATCGCGGAATGGCCCCAGGAAGCCGCCTGATGCACGATCTCCGCAGCCGGCGAAACGGCGTCGCTCTCAGACATGTTCGTATGGCAATGCAGTTCCACCCGCTTGACTTCTGCGCGGTCTTCTCTCGATTCGTCATAAAAAGCGGGAATGAGTTCCATGCCGTAAACGCTGACGACCGCGCTTTCTTTTTCAAAAGTGTCAAAGCCGGCACGGCCCTTCAGACGGACGAAACAGCCTTCGGTCAGCTGTTTCAGCAAGCCGTCGACTTCTTCATTGTCGGCAAACAGTTTGACCGTGATGGAGTCCGTATAGTCGGTCACGGCAAAGGAAACGATGGTCTTCGGCTTCTTTTTCAGCGGAAGTACGTTCAGATTGCAGACTCTGCCGCGGATCGAGACAGAGCCCTCTTCTTCCGGCAGGATAGAAGAAATCGGCACGGTCTCGTCCCTGAACGGACGGCCGTAAAGCATATAGTCCTCGCGTCCCTTGTTTTCCGGCGTCTTCTTTACCTTTCCGCTTTTTCCCGTGCCTTTTCTCAACGAGGAAGTCTCAGGAACCGTCTTTTGAACGGTTTCTGATTCAGGCAGGGCGCTCTTCTCTTCCACAGATGCCGGAATGCTTTCTGAAGCGGGAGTGTCCGGAACGGTTTCCTTTGCCGGCTGATTCATTGCCATAAAGAATTCCGACTCGTCCGCATGGATCTTCCGTTTCGCTTTTCTTTCCTCTATGTGAACGGAAAGAGAATAATGAAACCGGTTCAAGAAAACGGAGGACAATTTTTCGGCCCATTCATCCTTTCTGGAAGACGAAAGAAGGGACTCATCGACGCGGATCTTTACGCCGTCATCAGATTCCGCGGTCCATTCGCCGGCCTTCAGAATGCGAAGCGTCGCAGGAGAACCGTCAGCGATCATTTCGGAAAGCTCGTCCTTGAATTCTTCAATGAGATGTTTCGGCTGATACGCGTCCGAAAGCTCGTATTCCGTCAAAAAGGCGACGCGGACGGAACGGTCCGGAAAATAAACGTTCGTGAGTTCTTCCTCGATCGCGCGCTCGATCCTGACCGGAATGAGACGCGAAAACACCGCAGAGACGAGAAGCCGTTTTCTGTCCCTGGAATAGCGGAGTCCTTTGATCTTTATAAAAGGGAAATACGACGCATATCCGAAATTCGGTGAAAGCTTCGGAAAAACCGTCGTCAACAACTGCAGTTCCATGATGAATCAATTATCCTTTGCAAACAGCGCATCCACGAATTCTTCCGCATCAAACCGCTCGAGATCGTCAATCCGCTCTCCGACGCCGATGAATTTCACCGGAATGTGAAGTTCTTCCTGAATGGCAATGGCAATGCCGCCTTTGGCCGTTCCGTCCATCTTGGTCAGAATGATGCCCGTGACGTCCGTGACGGAAGCAAATTCCCTGGCCTGGCTGATGGCGTTCTGACCGGTCGTCGCGTCGAGAACGAGCAGGTTTTCACGTTTTGCTTCCGGGTATTCCCGCGAGATCACGCGATCCATTTTTTTCAGCTCTTCCATCAGGTTTTTCCGGTTGTGAAGCCGTCCGGCGGTATCGGCGATCAGCAGATCGACGTTCCGGCTTTTCGCTGCATGCAGGGCATCAAAAAGCACTGCGGACGGATCCGCTCCCTCTTCGTGCGCGATCATCGGTACACCGGCACGTTCGCTCCAGACCGCCAGCTGGTCCTTCGCAGCGGCGCGGAACGTATCACAGGCAGCAAGAAGCACTTTTTTTCCCTGCCGCTGATACAAGGCCGCAAGTTTTCCGATGCTCGTCGTTTTCCCGACGCCGTTCACGCCGGTCACAAAGAGCACGGAAGGTCCCGCTTCAAATGCATAGGCATCTTCCGGAACCTGCATTTTTTCGCGAAGCACATTGACGATCTCTTCCTGTACGTCATCCGGATTCAGAAGTCGCGAAGCCTCCGCCTTTTCACGAAGACGGTCAATGATCTCCTCGGTCGTACCGATCCCGAGGTCAGCCATGACCAGGATCTCCTCAAGTTCTTCAAAAAAGGCCTCGTCTACCGTCGTAACGCCCATGAAAAGGCTGCCGAGATTCGATACGATCGATTTCCTCGTCTTGGAAAGGCCGTTGACCAGTTTCTTAAAAAATCCTGTTTTTTCTTTCTTTTTCATCATGCATCCAGATCCTGTTCCACAAGGTTGACGCTGACGAGGGTGGAAACGCCCTTCTCCTGCATCGTGATGCCGTAGAGACGGTCCGTCGCGACCATCGTGCCGCGTCTGTGCGTGATCACGATATACTGCGTACGCTCGGACAGTTTCTTCAGATAATTCGTAAAACGGACGACGTTCGTGTCATCCAGGGCCGCCTCTATCTCGTCAAGAAGACAGAACGGCGAAGGTTTCAGGTTCTGAATCGCGAAAATGAGGGCAATGGCCGTCAGCGCCTTCTCTCCTCCCGAAAGCTGCATCATATTCTGCAGTTTCTTTCCCGGCGGTTCGGAGATGATGGAGATGTCCGAATCGATGACGTCCGCATCCGGATTCAACCGGATCGTACCCGTGCCGCCTCCGAAAAGATCCTGAAATACTACGTTGAATTCCTTCTGGATCGCATCGAATTCAGAAAGGAACTGCTTCCGCATTCCGTTGTCCAGATCATTGATGATGCCGACGAGGCTCTCTTCCGCCTTTTTCAGGTCCTCATACTGTCCGCTCAGGAACTCGTACCGCTCGGAGACTTCTTTGTACTCTTCGATCGAATTCACGTTGACCGGTCCGAGATTCCGGATCGCCGTCTTCAGTTCATTCGCATGTCTGCGGATCTCCGACGGTTTCTCATCCTCGAACATCCCGTTCGCATAAACTTCGGCTTCGGAAGGAAGCAGTTCATACTCGGTCCAAAGGTATTCCGTCAGAGACGCCAGCTTTTCCTCAGTCTTTTCCTGGTTCGCTTCGAGACGGACGATCTCGCGGTTCAGATCGTTGATCGTTTCCGAAAGACGGTCGCGTTCGTCAAAGAACCGTTTCTGAGACTTCGACAGACTCTCCCGCTCGCCGGTCAGGATCGCCAGCGTCGAACGGAGTCCTGTGTCACTGCCTTTTGCTTCCTCGATCCGGAGGCGGTAGTCCTCTATGGTCTCTTTGTGTCCTTCGATGTTCGCTTTCGCCTCTTCGATCTCTTCCGTCAAGGTTCTCCGCTCTTCCGCAAGTTTTTCCTTTTCGGTTTCACGCGTCGTTTTGGATTCCGAAAGGAAAGTCAGACGCTGTTCGGCGTTCGACTGCTTCATCCTGAGCGCTTCTGCCCCGGCTTCCAATTCAGAATGTTCTCCTTCAGCCGCTTTCAGCAATGCTTTCGTTTCGTCGGCGGAATCGGAAGAATCGCTGCTGATCTTCTCGATCTTCTCCTTCGTTTTCACGATGGCATCGCGCTTTCCTTCCGCCTCGGCGGAACTTAAGCGGACTTCGGCCGAACGTTCTTCGGTGTCGCGAAGTTCCGCCTCCAGCAGCTGATATTCCCTCTTCAATGAATCGTATTTCGCCTTGGATTCCGCAAGAGAAAGGGTTTTCTCCTTGATCTCCTCTTCCAGATCCTCGCAATCGAAGGACGCAGTCTCCTTCACCTGCCGGAAGCGGTTCAGATTCCGCTCCAGTGTGTCGATCATCCTGCGGCTTTCGGCGATCTCGTTTTCCAGTTTCACGATCTCATCGTTCCGGCCGAGAATGCTGACGCTGGATTTGAACGAGCCGCCGGTGATGGATCCGCCGACGTTCAGGAACTCGCCGCCGAGTGTCACGATGCGTACCGTATAGCGGTACTTCCGGGCGATCTGCAGGGCATTCTCCATGGTATCCACTGCCAGGAACCGTTCCAGGAGATACCGTACCGCGGGAAGATACCGTTTGTCCGTCCCGACCAGTTTGTCCGCCGTACCGATGACACCGGTTTCATTCAGGATCTTCGGATCCTGGATCCCGCCGGAAGGACGGATCGCATCTAACGGAAGGAACGTCGCACGGCCGAACCGGTTCTCTTTCAGATAGGTGACCAGTTTTTTCGCCGTCTCCTCGGTGTCGACGATCACGTTCTGATAATTCCCGCCGAGCGCGGTCTCGATCAGCGTACGGTATTTTTCCTGAACGGAAACGAGATCCGCCACGGTGCCTTCGATTCCCGAAATGCGCTTTTTCGCTTCCATGACGCTACGGACAGCCGGCTGGAAACCTTCGTATCGTTCCTGCATCGATTTCACGGATTCAAGACGTCCGGAATCGATCTGGACCTTCTGCTTGAGTTCGCTCAGCGTGTAGTCCGCATCGCGGTAATTCTTTTCCGCCTCCGTCAATGCGTCTTCCGCCTCAGTATACTCCGCATTCAGTTTTTCGAGCGCATCCATCAGCGTTTCGCAGGTCTTCTGAAGATCGGCCATCTCCGCGTCAAGTTCCGCTTTCCTCTGAAGCAGAGCTTCCTGCTTCGTTTCGTATTCACCGAGACGGAGCTTGTTCTGTGAAAGAAGCGTTTCCAGTTCCGCAAGGTCAGACGTGACTTCCGTCTTCTGATGCAGTAGTCCGATGACTTCACCGGTACTTTCCTCTATGCTCTTTTCATACAGCGAGATCTCCGTTTCCTTCTCGGCGATCTGCTGCGCGAGTTTTTCTTCTTCGCCGGCAAGATCCTTTAATAGGGCTAGCAGCGAAGTTTCCTCTTCTTTCGCGTCGCCGATCATCGTCTCACGGTTTTCCCGTTCCGCATCGATTTCCCGGATCCGGGTCTCATAGCGGTCGATGGCAGCGTTTTCGGAACGGATCTTTTCTTCGGCGAGTTTGAGTTCGCTCTCGCACTCCGCCCGTTCCGCCTCGCGTTCAGAAAGTTTCGAACGTACGTCTTCGAGTTTCGCTTCCAGATCTTCGATCTCGGATTCAACGTCCTTGTATTCCTGCTTCAGAGATTCGGCAGCGGCCTGGTTCTTTTCCAGTTCCGCGTTTGCGATTCCGAGGCTTTCCGCCACCTTGATCAGCGTATTCTGATAAGATTTGGAATCAATGAGGAAGGCATTGATGTCGTAATTCTTCAGCTCTTCTCTGAGTTTCAGATACTCTTTCGCGGTTTCGGACTGTTTTTTCAGCGGTCCGACCTGGCGCTCCAGTTCTCCGAGAATGTCCGTGAGACGGACCATGCTCTGCCGCTCGTTTTCGAGTTTCTTCTGCGCTTCGTTCTTACGTTTCTTGAATTTGACGATCCCGCAGGCCTCATCGAAAAGTTCCCTGCGCTCCTCCGGTTTTGCGCTGAGGATCTTATCGACCTGCCCCTGCCCGATGATCGAATAACCTTCTTTTCCGATGCCGGTATCGTAGAAGAGTTCATTGATGTCCTTCAGACGGCACAGATTCCCGTTCAGGCGATACTCGCTTTCTCCCATTCGGTACACTTTTCGGGTAACGGTCACTTCATCCGAGTCCATCTGAAGCGTCCGGTCCTCGTTCGACAACGTGATCGAGACTTCCGCGAAACTCTGGGGTTTTCGAATCTGCGTGCCGGCGAAGATCACGTCCTGCATGTTCGACGAACGGAGCTGTTTCGCACTCTGTTCCCCGAACACCCACCTAACGGCATCTGCGACGTTGCTCTTTCCCGATCCGTTCGGACCGACGATGCCGGTGATGCCGTTATGAAATTCAAATTTGATTCTCTGCGCGAAGGACTTAAATCCCTGCACCTCAATGGATTTTAAATACATCTCGATTCCTTTATCATGTTGATGGTTTTTTCTGCCGCCTGCATCTGCGCCGCCTTCTTGGACCGGCCCTCACCGATGGCATAGGCTTTATCCCGGATCTTCACCTGATACCGGTAATGCTTGTCATGTTCCGGACCGCTTTCTTCGACGAGAACGTATTCAACCGAACCGCCTTTCTGCTGAACGAGTTCCTGGAGGGCCGTCTTAGGATCAGACAAGGCTGCATCCGGTTCACGCTTCATTACGAGCGTATGAACGAGTTCCTTTGCGACCTCACGCCCTCCGTCCAGCACCAGCGCCGCGAGAAGCGATTCAAACGCGTCGGAAAGCAATGAATCATACTCTCTGCCGCCGCCCAGTTCCATCCCTCTTCCGAGTTTCAGGATCTTCCCGAGTTCGAGCGTCCGCGCGGCTTCGGCGAGAGACTTTTCGCAAACCAGCGACGCTCTCATTTTGCTGAGCTCGCCTTCCATCATCAAAGGATATTCCCGGTACAGATAGGCGCTCGAAAACTCTTCCAGTATTGCGTCGCCGAAGAACTCCATGCGCTCGTTACAGTCCTGTTTCCTAAGTCCGTGCTCGTTCACGTAAGAACTGTGCGTCAATGCCGTCTCAAGAAGCGAAGGATCCTTGAATGCGTAACCGATTTTCTTTTCCAGTCCCGTCATCTTCCGAGTTTCTCCGTGATTTTTGTCTTCATGTCAGACCGGGTGAAGTCGATGCATTGCAGTATCGCGTTCCGGATCTGATCGGCCGTGGAATTTCCGTGTGCCTTGATCACGAGCCCCTTTAGTCCGAGCATCGGCGCTCCGCCGTTTTCCGAGGAATCAAAGCGTTTCTTCAGGCCCGAAAGAGAAGGTTTGATGATCGCGCCGCCGATTTTTCCGCGAAGCGACGACATCAGCGTCTCCTTGATCTGTGAAAGCAGCGCCTTCGCAACGCCCTCGTACATTTTCAAAACGACGTTCCCCGTAAACGCTTCGCAAACGTAGACGTCGGCGGCTCCGAAAGGAATGTCTCTCGCCTCGGCGTTTCCGATGAAACGGATGTCCGGGCACTCTTTCAGCAGCGGGAACGTCGTCCTCGTGAGCTCATTGCCCTTTTCCTCTTCCGTTCCGATGTTCACGAGACCGACGGAAGGATCCTCGATCTTCAGGACTTCCTTGGCATACAAGGATCCCATGACGGCGAACTGGACCAGGTTCTCAGGCTTGGCGTCGACGTTCGCACCTGCATCCAGTATGACGGAAGTACCCTTCGTCGTAGGAAGCAGCACGGCCAGAGGAGAACGCTTGATCCCCGGGATCCGGCCGGCAATGGTCTGCCCGCCGACGAGCAATGCTCCGGTGGACCCGGCGGAAATGAATGCATCCGCCTGTCCGTCGGAAAGCAGTTTCAGACCGACGACCATGGACGAATCCTTCTTTCTCTGGATCGCCGAAACGGGCGATTCCCCTGTCAGGATCGTCTCGGAAGCATTCAAGATCTTCAGGCGGTCCTTCGGATACTCTTTTCCTTCAAGAAGCGGCAGGATCTGCTCCTCTTTTCCGACCAGCGTCACTTCGACGTCTTCCGTTTCTGAAATCGCTTTCAGCGCACCGTCCACATTGCAGTCCGGCATATAGTCTCCGCCCATGGCGTCGACCGCAACACGAATCCTCATCTCATTCCTCCCAACCGGAACGTTACATGTTCCATCCGTCAAGGTTCCCGGATCGCGTTCAGCGCGATACCGAGCAAATACTTGATTTCTTCTTCGTCCGTATTTAAGAGATCCGCGATCTCCTTCGCCGTCGGTTCACGACCGGTTTGTTCCGCGATCCGTACCGTGATCTCGTCGATCACGTTTAATTTGGTCTTTAACGCCTCTCCTGTCGCAATGCTGACCTCTTCCATGGAAGCGAAACGCTGCATCGAAGCGCGGACGCTTGCCATGGCTCCGGCAAGGAAGTCTTCGGCATCTCCCTGATAGGAGTCCAGGAAACCAACGAGAGCAACGTTCCCTTCCTGAAACAGATCCATCCTCGGGATCTTCTCCGTTTCATAACCGGCCGCCGCTTCATAAACGCGCTTCTGAAGACCGTTCAGCAGTGATTCTCTGGCCGAAACGTCATGATCCTTCACGGCATTCACCAGAGCCGTCACTTCGTCGTCCGAAAGGCTCTTCAGTGCCTCAAGTTCCTTTTCCCAATATGACTGGCTTTTGTCCATTCCTTACTCCTTTGATTCAGACCTGCCGCGCCTCTTCAAACGTTTTTCCTTGTCCTCATCGATCAGCATCTTGTAATACGGATCATCGGCTTCGATCTCAGAGCGCGCGTCCTTATAAAGCTTGTCTTCCTCATTCTGTCTCGCAACTGACATAACGAGTCCGAGTTCCGCCAGCGTAAACAGCGCGGACGAACCGCCGGCGCTGATGAACGGCAAGGTAACGCCCATAGTCGGGAAAATGCCGAGCGTGACCGCATAATTCATGATGATTTGTATTGACAGATGGAAGAAAACGCCGAGTACCATGTATCTGGAAAACGGTTCCTTCGCATTCTGGAATACACGGAAGATCTTGTATAGCAGATAGACGAAAAGATACGTCAGGATGATCACGCCGAAGATCCCGAGCTCCTCAAATACGATGGCCAGGATATAGTCATTGTGCGGTTCCGGTAATTTGAACTTCAGAAGACTCTGCCCGAGTCCTTTTCCGAAAAAGCCGCCGGAGGCAATGGCATAACGGGCCTGAACCGCCTGGAACGCCTGATTGGCGGCATACAGCTCGTTCGAGGGATCGAGCCATGCCCGTATCCTGGTGATTCGAAAGTTCTCCTCCGGGCTCACGGGAACGAAAACAACGATGACGAAGACGATGAGCGCCGCAAGCAACACCACTGCGCCGAGGAAGAACCAGTAATTCTTCATATGACGCGAAGTCAGCAGCAGGGTGAAGTACACCATCAGAAAGACGATGAGCGCCGTGCTGAGGTTGTTCGTCAGTCCGTAGATGGCAAGCGAAAACAAACCGATCAGAACGAGCACCGCCGGTGAAGTGAATTTCCACTTTGAACGGAACTTCGAGAGAATGCCGGCAACAGCGACGATCAGGCAGAGTTTGATCGGCTCCGCGACCTGAAGCGTCAGTCCGAGCAGACTGATCCACCGGTAGGCACCGTGAGAACTGTGACCGACTCCGGGGATCCGTACCGCGATCACGAGAAGGAAGGCAAGCCCCAGGGCCGGCCATTTCATTACCCGAATCGTGTTCGGGCGTAAGAAAGAAATGAGCAGCATGACTACGATGCCGATCGCGACGAAAATCAACTGGCTCACGAAGAAGTGTGACGGCGCTTTGTGATACGTGGTCACGGCATAGTAATAACTGGCGCTGTAGATCATGATCATGCCGATCACGTTGATCAGGATCACAGCGATCAGAAAATGCAGATCCACTTTCGTCCTGAGAAGCAGTTTCTTCCGGAGCGATTTCGATTCTTTTTCGGTTTTCGCGGAGGTGGAATTCGCCATTTTTACCTCAGGGATGCTACTCTTCGATCCGTTTCAAAAACAAAAAGGCCGAAGTTTCCTTCGACCTTTTAAATGCAGATGGCGGGACTTGAACCCGCACCCACGTTCGTGGATATGAACCTGAATCATACGCGTATGCCAATTCCGCCACATCTGCATGCTGGGGAAAATGCGGAAGATGGGACTTGAACCCACACGATCAATGATCACAAGATCCTTAGTCTTGCTCGTCTGCCAGTTCCGACACTTCCGCTTGGAATTCGCCAACGCAACGCATTTTATCACAGACTCTCTGCTTTGTCAAGGAAATAATCTTAGTATTTTTCGGGTACACATGCAGATGACAGGATTTGAACCTGCACGGTCTCCCACTGGAACCTAAATCCAGCGCGTCTGCCAATTCCGCCACATCTGCCCCTTTATAATATATATAATAACACAGACAAATGTAAAAAGCAATTCCATTCCACCCGGATCTGCAGAAAAAAGGAGGAAAACTCAGGAGTTAAGATCCGCCTTCATCGCTTCCATGGCTTCCCTGATCCCGTTTCGAATGACTTCATAGCCGAATCCTTTTCCGGAGAAGTAACGAACGCCCTTCTCGTAGACCTTCGGGTCAGTGAAAACCTTATACCGGAACTTCTTTACGAAGAGCTGACAGACGGTTTTCTGCTCGTCGATCTCCGCCCCCGCAAAGGCCGTTTCGATGTTTTCCTTCGAAACCCCTTTTTCCCGGAGTTTTTCTCTCATTTCATAGATGCTTTTGGAATCGGAATGGCTCCGGATGAAGTTTTCGGCATACCTGAGATCATCCAAATAATGAAACGACCGGACGTATTCGATCGCGTCATCAATGGCTGAAGGAGGGAACTCTCCCTCCTTCAGTTTCTCACGAAGAAGATGTTCCGTCTTATCGGAATAGGAAAGCAGGTTCAATGCTTTCTCTCTGGCTTTCAGGATGATCTTCTTCTCTTCTTCACTGATCGATCCGTTCACAATCACTCTCCGTCAATGATCTCCACGTCCGCTTCTGCTTTCTTCGCCGCCTTCTTTACAGGCTTCTCCGGCTCCTCATCGGCAGCAGGCGCCGGCGCAGTGTTCGGCAGTCCGAAAAACGCTCTGGTCTGCTGTTCGACTTCTTCCAGCACTTCCGGATGCTGCTCCAGATAGAGACGCGCATTGTCCCGGCCCTGTCCGATCTTCTCGCCCTTGTAAGAGAACCATGCGCCGCTCTTTAAGAGGATCCCGGCATTACATGCAAGATCGAGCACGTCTCCTGCGCGGCTGATGCCTTTTCCGAACAGGATGTCGAATTCGGCTTCCTTGAACGGAGGAGCGACCTTATTCTTCACGACTTTGACTCTGGTATGGTTTCCGATCACTTCACCGCCCTGCTTGATCGCTTCGATCCTGCGGATGTCCAGACGGACGGAGGCATAGAATTTCAGGGCAATGCCACCGGTCGTGGTCTCGGGATTTCCGTACATGACGCCGACTTTCTGACGCAGCTGGTTGATGAACAGCACGGTGCAGTTCGATTTGCTGATCGCCGCCGTGAGTTTCCGGAGCGCCTGGGACATCAGCCGCGCCTGAAGACCGACGTGCGCATCGCCCATGTCGCCTTCGATCTCCTGTCTCGGCACGAGAGCCGCGACGGAGTCGACGATCACGATGTCGACCGCGCCGGAACGGACCATGGCCTCACAGATCTCGAGAGCCTGTTCACCGCTGTCCGGCTGAGAAATATAGAGATTATCGATGTCCACGCCGATGTTCTTCGCATAGACGGGATCGAGCGCATGCTCCGCGTCGATGAAGCCGGCGATGCCGCCGCGTTTCTGGACTTCGGCGACCATGTGAAGCGCGACCGTCGTCTTACCTGAAGATTCCGGACCGTAGATCTCAATGACTCTTCCCTTCGGAATTCCGCCGACGCCGAGCGCCACATCGAGGCTGAGGCAGCCGGACGGAACAGCTTCCACATGCATCGAGGACTCGCTTCCGAGCTTCATGATCGATCCTTTTCCGTAGGTTTTCTCGATCTGGCTGATGGCTGATTCCAATGCTTTTAACTTTTCCTGATTATCCATTTTTACCTCCGGATAGAACATTTGTTCGTGTCTTCATTGTACAATGAACGCGTCCAAATGTCAACTGTATTTTTCGATCATTCTAAAAAAAATTCTGCCCCGTGTAAAGACTTCCGACACGTGTTTTTAATGTATTTTTATCGAAAAATCGAAAAACAGTCACAAGATGCATCGATAATTTCGAAAACCTTTGCAAAATGTAACTGTTTTTTCGAATTGCAGATAACCCCGGAACGAAAGCCGGACTCACGACTCTTTTTCCGCTTCGGCGACGATCTTGTCGATCTCCTCTTTCACGGCGGGATCGTCTTTCTTCACGATGGCCTTCAGACGCTCGATCACTTCGGGCACCATGTCCAGCACGCGGAGCGCCGTGTCCTGATCCTTGATGCTGATCAGCTTGGAAGTACCGTGATTTAAGACGAGCACCGCGGTCGGCGTGATCTTCGCTCCCACGGCCCCGGCGGTACCGTTTCCTTTCCTGCCGTATGCACCGGCGCCGACGCCGAGCTGCATGTCCATGAAGGGAATGATCACGGTGTCTCCGACGACGACCGGTTCACCGGTCACGGATTTCGAGGAAACGAAGCCGTCCAGCCCGGAAAGCAGTTCACGAACGGAAGCATTAAATTCAGATTCAGCCATGATGAGCAACCTCCTTCGGTTTTCCGAAATACTTTTTGGTTTTCCGGATCGTGTAGATCACGTCCTTATGTAAGATGAGCGTCAGGGCATATAATGCAAGCGCTCCCAGAATGACTCTGCCCCGGAAAGATACTTCCGCCTCCAGAACGTTTCTTTCGAAATCCGGAGTGATCTCCACGGCGTTCTTATGCAGCGGCATCAGTACCGACATCACCGACAGCGCCCGTGCCGTGTCATAGGGTCCGTTCAGTCCGAAGACCGCATTGCCGGAGATCTTTTTCGGAAGCACGGACTTCAAGATCTTCTTCAACCGGTCAAAAAGCACGGAAAGCGCGTTTTTCACCCGGTCGTTATCGATGAGCCGGAACACTTTCTTCGCCTTCGTCTTCGCCTCTTCGAAGCGTTCTTTCAAAGTCTTCTTCTCTTCTTCCGGTTCGGCGGGTTTTTCCTTCTTTTCTTTTTCCTTCTTTTCTGCCGGCTTCTTTTCCCGGAAATCCGTTTTCCGGAACAGCCAGAAGACCCTCAGTTCAGGCGAAAGACCGCCTTCACCGTAGGAGACCTTGAAATCAACGATCCTGAACAGCCAGGAAACGGCGGCATATGCTGCCACACCTTCCTCTTTTTCAAAGCGTCCGCGGTACCGGAAAGGCACTGCGAGCAAAAGGATGACCAGAAAAAGGACGAGTGCGAGCAGGGAAAGGATCACGATCCCGATGATCTTCAGAATGAGGAGAAAAACGCTCATGCCTTTTCCTCCGGAAACAGTTTTTTCAAATCATTGAGAAGCTCGTTCCTATACGCTGCCGTCAGGAGCGACGCCATCAGTTCCGTGCCCTCGTCTCTGGATCCTGCGATCCCGACCACCGTGCCCGGATAGTCCTTGAAATACTTCTGTTTCAAAAGCTGAGGAGAAAACAGTTCCAGCGTGTTCCGCCCGTCCGGGAGCACGAGCGCAAAGCATTTTTCCGGAAGTTTCCCGTTCAGGGCCTTTCGGATCATTCTGCTGCTTTTCTGGACCGACGGTCCGAATACCGGGTCCGGACTGTATCTCATCTCTGCTCCTTATTCTTTTCAAAACGGCCGGTTCAAGACTCACATCTGTCCCTTCATGACGGACCGGTTTTTGATCAGGTACTCGAGAAGGGACCAGACGGTCAGGATCAGTGCCGCATACTGCAGGATCTGCTCCAGGATCCATACGTGCTCCAGCCAGGGGATCAAATCCTTATAAGCGCCGAGGTTCAAAACCAGAAGGATCACGAGGATCATCTGAACGGTCGTCTTTACCTTCGCAAGCTTCGATGCCGCAAGCACGACGCCTTGTTCCGCCGCCACGAGGCGGAATCCGCTGATGATGAATTCGCGGGCGACGATGACGAGTACGATCCACGTCGCGATCCGGCCGATGCTGAGAAGACAGATGAGCGCCGAGCAAACGAGCAGTTTGTCCGCCAGAGGATCCATGAATTTGCCGAAATTGGTCACCATGTTGTATTTTCTGGCGATCTTGCCGTCCAGAAGATCCGTGATCGACGCGGCAATGAACACCACTACCGCGGCGAGATTGCACCACGGATACATCGGGCTCAGCAGCAAAAATACGACGAAGACGGGGATCAGGCAGACCCTTAGGATCGTCAGTCGGTTCGGCAGGTTCATTCTATCATTTCTCCTATCAGATCATACTCCCTTGCGCCGGTCATCCGGACCCGTACGAACTGTCCGCTCATCAGGTCCGCATCAGAGCGGAAGAAAACGAGACCGTCCACGTCCGGCGCATCCCTGTACGTCCTTCCCACGAAGACGCCGTCTTCCCCGGTCACCCGGCCCTCGACGAAGACCTCCATGGTCTTTCCGACGAACAAAGCCGTCTTCTTTTTCGAGACGTCCCGCTCCGCCTTCATCAAAGCGTTTTTCCGGCGGTTTTTCGTGTGCCCGGGCACCTGGGGATGCATGTGATACGCCTCGGTGTCTTCTTCCCTGGAATACGCAAAAACACCCAGCCGGTCAAACCGCGCGGTCCTGACAAACCTGAGCAGGGACTCGAATTCCTCTTCCGTTTCGCCGGGATAGCCGGCGATCAGCGTCGTCCTGAGGGCTACTCCGGGGATCTCTTTCCGAAGGCGACGGACCGTCTCCCCGATCCCTTTTCCCGTCGTGCTCCGACGCATGCTCTTCAAAATCCGGTCCGAAATATGCTGGATCGGGAGGTCAAGGTACGGAACGACCTTTTCATTGTCACGGATCACACGTATGAGTTCGTCCGTGATCTCTTCCGGATAACAATACAAAAGACGGATCCAGTGAACGTCAGGGATCCCGGACAACTCTTCAAGAAGCACGGGCAGCATCTTCTTTCCGTACAGATCCGTCCCGTAGACCGTCGTTTCCTGTGCGACCAGAATGAGTTCCCGGACGCCGGAATCCGCCATTTCCTTCGCTTCTGCGACGAGCGTTTCCATCGGGATCGAGCGGTATCTGCCGCGGATCTTCGGGATCACGCAGTAGGAGCAATGCTTATTGCAGCCCTCCGCGATCTTCAGATACCCGTAATGTCCGCCGGTCGTCAGTACACGTCCCCGGCTTTCCGGGATCCGCTCTTTCTCAAGAAAACAGGCCGCCTTCTTTCCGCGGAGTGCTTCCTCCACGACTTCGGGAACGTGGTCCCATGCGGAGATCCCGACCGCAACGTCCACTTCGGGGAGTTCCGAAAGGATCTCGTTCCGGTACCGTTCGGAAAGACAGCCGGTCACGACGAGGGCCTTCAGTTTCCCCGTCTTCTTATACGACGAAAGCCTGAGGATCTCCGCAATGCTCTCCTCTTTGGCGTCGCCGATGAACGCGCAGGTGTTCACGATTGCAACGTCCGCTTTTTCTTCTTCATCGGTAAATTCATAACCCGCATCCTGAAGAAGTTTCAGCATGTGTTCCGAGTCGGACAGATTTTTGTCGCAGCCGAGCGAAAGAAAGAATACGTTCACGGTCAGTTGATGTCTTTTTCGGTAACGTGGATCTGTCCGGCGTAAAGCTCACGGACGGCAGTCGAAAGGCTCTTTTCCTTCGGCATCGGCTCCACGAGCGGTTCGGAACCGGATCTGATCTGGCGGGAACGCTTCGCGGCGGTGAGCACCAGCGTGTAGCGGCTCGTCATTTCGGGCTGGTCTTCTTCCTTGGATTCATTGATCTTCTGGAACAGTTCCTTGTAAGACGGATGTAACATATCACTTCTCCTCTTCCGTAATTTTCAGCAGTTCTTTATATAATCTTGCAGCAATGAGCTTTCGTTTCGTCATGGCCTTCTGCTGCTTTCCGATGAGTTTATGGATCTCGTTCACGCAAGTCTCAAAATCGTCGTTGACCGTGATCGCATCGTATTTCGTAATGTATTCGGTCTCTTCAACGGCCCGTCGCAGCCGTTTCGAAATCTCTTCGGCCGTCTCGGTCCCGCGGCCGGTCAGGCGCTTCTTCAGTTCTTCGGCACTCGGCGGGATCACGTAAAGAAGCAGGGTGTCGGGAAACTTGGCCTTGATCTGCATGCCCCCCTGCATCTCGATCTCCAGGATCACGTTTTTGCCCTCGGAACGCATTTTTTCGACGTAGGCCTTCGGCGTGCCGTAATAATTCCCGTTGTAAACGGCGTATTCAACGAGTTCGTCGTTCCGGATCAGTTCTTCAAACTCCTCTCTCGTCTTGAAGAAATACTCGCGTCCGTCCGTTTCACCCTCACGCGGCTTCCTCGAAGTCGCGGAAACACTGAGCGCATATTCCTCCGGATACCGTTTCAGAAGTTCTTTCATCAACGTCCCCTTGCCGACGCCGGAAAATCCGGACACGACGATCAGAAGTCCCTCCATATGCACCTACCTCCGAATCCACTGTAACTCAACCAATTTATTATATAGCATGCGCGTATCATTGTCAATCTCACTGATAGCGCCAGCCGGGCAAATACTTGTTTTTCAGAACGTTTCCCTTTGCCTTCGCGAATCCGAGCGGAAACCGGTCCGCGGCAATGATGACGTAGCCGTCTTTGCATCCTGTTCCGTCCGGGACGGTAACGGTCTCGCCCTTCAAGTATTTTATGACCTCCGGGGCATCGGCCGGGAAAGAGATCACGTTGTCGAAGTCCTCAAAGGAAAGCGCCATGGCAAGCGCCTCGGAAGGCTCAAACCTGCCGCTCTTCTGTTCTCCGAGAAGCAGACCGTTCCGGAGGACCCGGAGACCGGAAAAATCAAGCGAAGAAGAAACGGAAAGAGACAGGTACTCGCCTCTTGCCGAAAAAACGCCGCCGCAGAAGCGTTTCCGGATCCGGGACAGGAATTCCCGAACCTCCGGCTTCAGAGCCGAAAACCCCGGAATTTCCGCCAATGAGACGGGTTCCGGGACCGCCCTCACGGAAGTTTCCCCTTTTTTCTTTAGCAGTGCGACAAAATGGCCCTCTCCTCTTACGTGATGAGGGAAGAGACGGACCGCCTTCTTCAGATCTTCACACTCCATTCCGGGAAGATCGGTAAAGCCGCGGTCAAATTCGGGCCAGACTTCGGCGAAGTCTGCGATCTCGATCCGTTCGTCGAGCGACAGGGCATATAAAAGCGCGGCCTCGTTTTCACCGGGTGAAAAGGTACAGGTCGAATACAGAAGCAGACCGCCGGGTTTCAAAAGCCGCACCGCGGATCCGATGATCGAACGCTGCAGGGATTCGTAGAATTCATTGCCGTGTTCCAGATAACTTTTCACGACGGACGGGTCTTTCCGGAACATGCCCTCGCCGGAGCAAGGGGCATCAAGCAGGATCTTGTCAAAGCATTCCGGGAACTTTTCCGCGAGACGTTTCGGATCCTCGGCCGTCACGACCGCGTTTTCCGTGCCGAAAAGCTCGAGGTTTTTCAACAGCGCCTTGCAGCGGCTCGCACTGATGTCGTTCGAAACGAGGAGTCCCGTTCCGTGCAGTTTTTCGGCGAGCGCCGTTGATTTTCCGCCCGGCGCGGCACAGAGATCCAGCACCGTATCCCCTTCCGAAACCGGAAGAAGTTCGGCGCTCGTCATGGCCGAAGGCTCCTGAAGATAATAGAGGCCGGCATAATAGTAGGGATGCTTGGCCGGTTTTTCTTCGGGATCGTAATAAAAACCTGTCTCCGTCCAGGGCACACGATCCAACGAAAACGGGGAGATCTTACAAAACGCCTCAGGACAGATTTTTCTCGAATTGACGCGAAGTCCGAACGCGCGCTCCTCCGAAAGCGAACGAACGTAAGCGTCGTAGTCCGCTTTCAGCAACTCTTTCATGCGGTTCAGATAGGCCTCTGGCAGTGCAGTCATGAATTCGTCTCTTCCAGCAATTTCTTAATGAACTCATACACCCTCGCGACCGAAGAAACGGAGACCTGTTCCTTCGGCGTATGAATGTACCAGGCGTCCGGACCGATCGAAAGGATGTCAAGATCCGGCTTCTTTTCCAGCAAAAGACCGCATTCCAGTCCCGCATGGATCGCTTCGATCCCGGCGGGTTTCTCCGGATACATGCGGTTCCATAAGGACACGGCCCTGTCGCGAAACTCCGACTTTTCCTTGTACGCCCAGCCGGGGTAGTTGCCTTCCACTCTCGAAGTGCCGCCCGCCCTCTTAACGATCAGTTTCAGCCGGTCGAGGAGGCGTTCCTTTCTCGTGGTCACGGAAGAACGGACCGAAGTCCGGAACACGAAGCGGTCCTGTTCGGTGATCAGGATCCCACGGTTCAGTGAAGTCTCCACCAGGCCTTTGATCTTGTGATTATAGGTAACGGCGCCGTTCGGCGAGACCAGAAACACGAACAGCAGGTCGTCAAGCGATTCCTTCGTCATGACGGCTTTTTCGCCCTGTTCCGACAGCACTTCGGTCCGGATCGTAACCGTGTCGTCCGTCGATTCGAATTCGCTTTGGAACCGCGCCTCCTCTTCCGAAAGGGAAAGCGGAGCATCCGTCACGGCCAAGATTTCGGTCTTCGTCGTGATCGCATTGTCCATCAGGCCTCCGTCGATCGAAACGAGACCGAAGGACGCATCTTTTTCCTGAAGATCGGCAATGAGTTCGCCCGCCACGACGTTCGTGTTCGGCCGGTCGTATTTGATCTCCGTACCGGAATGGCCGCCCTTCTTGCTTTCCACAGTGATCCGGGTCACGACGCCGCGCCGCATCGTCCGCTTTACGGGAAGAACGCCTTCGAACCTCGATCCGCCGGCGCACGAAACCGTGAAAACGCCCTCGGCTTCATTGTCCATGTTTAAGAGCAGTTTCGCCTTCAGGCCGGAAAGGTCGATCGCTTCCGCGCCGTCCATTCCGGTCTCCTCATCGGTCGTGAAAATGCATTCCAGACGCGGATGACCGGTCGTCCGGTCATTCAAGAGCGCCAGCATATAGGCCACGGCAACGCCGTCGTCGGCACCGAGCGTCGTCCGGTCCGCTTTGATCCAGTCACCGTCTACGGTAAGGGTAAGCGGATCCTTTTTGAAGTCGTGGTTCGAGTCCGGCGTTTTTTCCGCCACCATGTCCATATGTCCCTGCAGCATCACCGGACTCGCATTCTCGTATCCTTCGGTCGCAGGCATCACGGCGATGACGTTCAGAGCTTCGTCCGTTCTGACGAAAGCGCCTGCCTTCTCACACTCTTTTCTCACGTATTCCGAGATTCCCGCCATATTGCCGGATCCTCTCGGGATCATGGAGATCTCTTCAAAAAAGCGGAACACGTCCTTCGGTTCCAGTTCGGATAAAACACCCATCGTTCCCTCCATACAAAATGTCCCTCGTCACAAATAACGAGGGACGTAAACTCATCACCGGATACTGCAGCTGCTGTCCGACGTCATGATTAATTCTCAGTTTTCTCTTCTTCCTCGTCTTCGTCGGTTTCCGGCGTTTCAAAGAACTGCTGCGGATTCATCGAGGCCGTGGAAAACACGTCGTCATCGGGCTCATTGTTCAGTTCCTTCAGATTCTCGGTCACGATCTTCTGATGCTCGACCAGTGCGGCGAGCAGCGAGGAATAACGGCTCTCTGCATCCTCGATCGTTCCTGTCAGGATCGACTTCAGCTGAGACAACCGGTCGTTCGTATAGGAAAGCGCTCCGTTCCGGATGGTTTCCGCATCGGCATTGGCATTATCGAGGATCTCCTTCGCTTTTTCCTGCGCTTCGGAAACGATCTCGTCGGCTTTTTCATACGCCATCTTCGTGATCTGATTCTCGGAGACCAGCATGTCGGCATAAGCCATCGCCTTGTCTTCGACTTCCTGTGCCTTCTTCTTCGCGTCGTTCAGGATCTTATCCCTGTTGTTCAGCATCCGCTGATACTTTTTCACTTCTTCAGGGGTATACTGACGGAGTTCTTCGAGATATTCCTCGATCTGCGGACGATCGACAATGATCTTCGTATTCGAGAACGGCTGTGTCTTACAACCATCGATGTACTCTTCAATGTCTCCGATGACCTGTTCGATTCGGTTGCTCATAATGATTACTCCTTTTTTTGTTTATCATAGATACGCTTTGCCACGTTTTCCGGAACGAATTCGGAAATGTCGCCGCGGTATCTGGATACTTCTTTTACGATCGAGGACGAAAGATACGCGTACTTCAGATTCGTCGTGAAAAAGACGGTGTCGATCTCAGGACTGAGCTTCTGGTTGATCTGCGCCAGCTGAAGTTCGTATTCGAAATCCGTGACGGCACGAAGACCCCGGACGAGGAACGTGGCGTTTTCTTTCCGGGCAAAATCCACGGTCAGGCCGGAAAATGACTTGACTTCCACGTTCGGAATGTCCTGCACGGATTCGCGGATCATTTCCACGCGTTCTTCCTCGGAAAACATCGGCACCTTTTCGGAATTCACGAGCACGCCGACCACGAGACGGTCGGAAATTCTCGCCGCCCTCCGGATCACGTCCAGATGGCCGTACGTCACAGGATCAAACGATCCGGGGTAAATGGCTGTCGTCATGAAAAGATGCTCCCTTGCCTTTACTGTCAGACGGTCGTCCGTTTTCTCAAAAACAGATGCCGGTTCGTTTTATATGTCTTATCCCGTTCAACAAGATATCCGAGTTCCGAATAACTCCGGGGATCGGCCTCGATCGACGTTTCCAGAACGATGAGCGTTTCATCGCCGATAAGAGACGAGACCAGAAGACGCTTCAACGTTTCCGCGTCGACGCCGGTTCCGTACGGCGGATCCAAAAACACGATATCAAAATGCTCTTCCGCCGCTTCGAGTTCCGGGATCGCCGTAAAGACGTCCTTCGGGATCAGCGTTCCGACGTCCGTAAACTTCGTAAACGCAAGATTTTCACGGATCACCGCGATCGCGTCGCGGCCCTTTTCAACGAACACCGCTTTCGAAGCTCCGCGGGAAAGCGCCTCGATGCCGATGCCGCCGCTCCCGGCAAACAGATCCAGAAACCGGGCACCCGGAAGATACGGATTCAGGATGTTGAACAAGGTCTCCTTGATCCGGTCCGCGGTCGGCCTGGTCGCCATCGTTTTCGGCGTCTTTAACGGAAGACTTCTTCTGGAACCGGCAATGACCCTCATCCCATCCTCGCATTCTTCTTTGAGCCTGCTCTGAATCACTCAAATCTTATCATAAAGAATGATACAATACAAGAAAAAAATCGTCTTTTTGCAAACAAAACCGCACGGGAACTCAGTTCTCCCCGGCGTCTTCCGACTGTTTTTCTCTCTCTTCCCTGCTCTTTCTCGCCGCTTTCAATACGAAGCCTACGATGATGAGCGCAGCGAGGATCCCTCCTCCGAAAAGGAATATATCCAATCTTTGAAGAAAGAGCGCGATGATCATCAGCACGAAAACCACGGCGATGGCTCCGATCAGGATCCATGCCAGAACTCTCATCTTATTCATTTTTGCCTCCGTTTGCGTCTTCCGCCTGCTTTTCCGCCTTCAATTCGTCATAGATCCGTTCATATTTCGCCGCCGAGGCTTTCCATGAGAAATCAGCCTGCATGGCGCGGACGGTCATTGCCCGGTATTCCGAGGGATGATTCTTGAATACGGAACAGGCGTATTCAATGACGTGCAGCATGTCGTGCGCGTTGTAATTCGTGAACGAGAATCCGTTCCCGGTGCCTTCGAATTCATTGTACGGCTTTACGGTGTCCCTAAGGCCGCCCGTTTCCCGGACGATCGGCAGAGATCCGTACCGGAGCGCGATGAGCTGTGAAAGCCCGCAGGGCTCAAAAAGGGATGGCATGAGAAACGCGTCCGACGCCGCATAAATTCTCCTCGACAGTGCCTCCGAATAACAGATGTTCGCGCTGACCTGCTCGGGAAGATGCTCCGCGTATGCCCGGAACATGGCCTCATACCGCTGCTCTCCCGTTCCGAGCACGATGAGTTCGGTACCGGGAATGGAAAGGATCTCCCGCATGACGCATTCCACGAGATCAAAGCCCTTCTGATCCGTCAGCCGGGAAACGATCCCGATGAGGAAGGCGTCCGGATCGACTCTGAGTCCGAAGGTTTTCTGCAGTTCCGTCTTATTGACCCGCTTCCCTTCCGCAAAATTCGATGCCGTGTAATTCTTAAACAGCGCCGGATCCGTCGCGGGGTCGTAAGACGTAGTATCGATCCCGTTTACGATCCCGTAAAACCTGTGATCCTTTGCCTTCAGAATCCCGGAAAGACCTTCGCCGAAAAACTCCGTCTGCACTTCCACTTTGTAGGATTCGGAGACGGTCGTGATCCGGTCCGCATAGACGATCCCGCCCTTCAGCATGTTGCCGTTTTCATAGGATTCCAGCTTGTCCGGCGTAAAGTAGGAAGCGTCAAGACCGGTGAGCGTCCTGAAATCCGGAACGTTATAGATCCCCTGAAACTTGAGATTGTGTATCGTCAGGACCGTTTTCATGTTCTTGTAGAACAGACTGCCCTGGAAATAGTCGTTCAGATAGACCGGGATCAGCGCCGACTGCCAGTCGTGGCAATGAATGACGTCGGGCTGGAATCCGATGAGCGGCAGGGCCGACAGCACCGCCCGGGAGAAGAACGCGAACTTCTCAATGTCGCGGTAAGGATCCCCGTAGGGCCAGGCGCCGGAAAAATAGGACTCGTTGTCAATGAAATAGAACCGTACGCCGCCCTCTTCCAGCGTCAGAACGCCGACGTACTGATCGCGGAACTGGAAGCCGGTGTAGAAATGCGTCACGTACTGCATGCGTTCCCGGTACTCGCCGGAAATGCACGTGTATTTCGGCAGAACGACGCGAACGTCGTAGTGCTCACGGTCGAAGTACTTCGGCAATGCGCCGGCGACGTCCGCGAGACCGCCCGTTTTCAGGAACGGAACGCATTCCGATACGGCAAACAGGACCTTGGTCTTACTCATTGGCTTCCGCCTGTTCGGCCCCCTTCATTCTTTCCATTTCTTCCTGCTCGAGCAGACGGTAATTCACCTTCCCGACCAGCGTCTTCGGCATCTCGTCTCGGAACACGATGTCGCATGGCATCGCATATTTCGCAATGTGCTCCCTGCAGTGTTTCAGGATCGCTTTCTTCGTTTCCTCACTTGGTTCGACGCCCGGCTTCAACGTCACGAACGCCTTGACTTTCTGCATTCTGTAGGGATCCGGAATGCCGATGACGCAGGACATCTGCACGAGTTCGTGCGCGTCGAGGATGTTCTCGATCTGCGCCGGATACACGTTGTATCCGGAGGAAATGATCATCCGCTTCGCTCTGCCGCGGAAATAGACGAATCCTTCGGAATCCATCTTTCCGAGATCTCCGGTGTAGACCCATGTCAGACCGTCGGCGTGTTTCCGGAGCGTCTTCGCGGTTTCTTCCGGCTGATTCATGTACTCCATCATGACCGTCGGCCCTGCAAGCAGGATCTCGCCTTCCTCACCGTACGGCACTTCCTCGTCGGTATCCGGCTTCACGATCTTGATGTAGGTATCCGGGAACGGAATGCCGATCGACCCTTCCTTGAACTGGTTCGGAGGCGTCAGGCAGCAGGCCGTGACGGTCTCCGTAGTGCCGTAGCCCTCGCGGACCTGGATGACCGAGTGATGGTCGTACAGGAACTTGTCGAACTTCTTCTTCAACTCGGGAGACAGGGAATCTCCGCCGGAGAACACGCCCTTCAGGAACGAAAGGTCGGCCTTTTTCATAGAATCTATCCGGAGCAGCGCTTCAAACAGCGTCGGAACGCCGGCAATGAAATTGCACTTGTATTTCGTGATCTGCTTCGCGTAGGATTTCGCCGTAAACCGCGGGATCAGGATGCAGCGGCCCGCTCCGTACAGCATGGTGTGGATGCAGACGCCGAGACCGAAGCCGTGGAAAATCGGCATGGCGGCAAGCATCCTGTCGCCGATCCGGTACATCGGATTCGTCGCGAGGACCTGCGCGCCGAGCGCATTGAAATTCAGGTTCGACAGAAGGATGCCTTTCGTCGTGCCCGTCGTACCGCCGGAATACAGAATGACGGCCGGATCGGTCGCTTTCCGCTCCACGCGGTAGTTATAAAAGCAGGAATTGCTGAGTCTCAGGAAATCGTCCCAGCGGATCACCGGCGCATCTTTCGGGATCTTCGTCTTCCGGCCTTCCGTCAGCATGAACCCGGTCTTTAACGGCTGCGACAACTCGTCCTTGATGCTCGCAATGATGATGTTCACGACTTTCGTGTTCTTCCGGATCTTCTCGAATTTCCCGTAAAACTGGTCGAGCGTGACCGCGGTCACGGACTCGGAGGCGTTCAGATAAAACTCGATCTCTTTTTCCGCGGAAAGCGGGTGGATCATGTTCGCGATGGCGCCGATCATGTTGACCGCATAGAACAGATAGAGCGCCTGCGGGCAGTTCGGCATGGCGATCGTCACACGGTCGTTTTCCCGGACGCCGATCGTCCGAAGCGATTTCGCAACGACGTGGATCTTATCCACGAACTGCTTGTAGGTCGTCGATCTTCCCATGAAGTCGAATGCCACGTTGTTCGGATACTGCTCGGCGACCCGTTCCACCGCCTCGAACATCGTTCCCTGGAAATACTCCAGCGTGAACGGAATGTCTCCGAGAGAATTCTTCCACGGCGCCTTCGCCGTAATGTGCGTTTCCGCGTTTTCCATATACTCTTCCTCCTGATCTTTTCCGGCTTCGCGGCCGGAACAAATATGCGCGGATCTACAGGGAACCCTTGAATCATCCGCTGAATTGTGTTATAAAATCCTTATCGAAACTCAAATGCCCCGGCGGCGTCCATGAAAGGAATTCCATGCTTTCACTGAAGATCACCGACATCAAGACCTTTGCGGAACATCTCTTTGTCAAAGATACTTTTGATAAATTCCATCTACACTCCGCCGCGTTCAAAACCGCGTTTTACACGGAGATCGACGGCAGACGGATCACGGAGCAAACCGAAGGATCCGAAGAAACCGCCCCGGAAGATGACGCGGTCTTATGGAAAGACGTCCGGAGAGCGGCCTTTGAACTCATCCGGGGAGACCGTCTTCCCCTGTTTTTCAGGATCACCCTGAAAGCCAGCCGGTCGGCCGGCAGATATTACAAGGAAAAATCCGGTCTTCAGGATGCAGGAATCACTTCCCTCGCGATCAATCTGAATTACCAGAATGACGTTCTGACTCTGACGACCGGCGTTTCCTACGACGGATTCACGCTGGACAAGTCCGCGGAAAAACTCTGGGATGCGGACGTCAAAGGATTTCTGGACAAAACCGGGATCTCCTTCGAGGACGCTTTCCCGGAATGAACGTCGGAAAAACACAGTAAGCGGGCCGTAGATTTCCGGCCCGCTTTTTTTCCGGGGTCACTCCTCCATTGCCTTCAGTCTTCTCTGAACGAAATCGGCAAGGATCTCGACCGAACCGTCGAGTCCTAAAGCGCTCCGGTTGATCGTAATGTCGTAATTCTGGGAGTTTCCCCACTCCTTGTTCGTATAATAGCTGTAATAGCTGCTGCGGTCGCGGTTCGTCTTCTTGATGAACTCCTCGGCTTTCTTCTTGTTAAAGCCGTAGGTCTCCTCAATGTGCGCCACCGCATCCTTCTCGTCCGCCGTGATGAATATCTTGATCACGTTCTTTTCATGCTCCAGCGCGTATTCCGCGCAGCGCCCCACGAAGATGCCGCTTTCTTTCTCGGCGAGTTCCTTGATCGTATTGTACTGCGCCAGAAACACCTTCTGCTCGATCGGAAGGTTGACCTGACCGCCGTGTCCGGCCACCGTGCCGGAATACAGAGAATACAGGAAACTCTTTACGGGTTTCTCTTCGTAAGACTGAATGATCTCTTCAGAGAAGCCGCTCTTCTTCGCAACTTCCTTGATGAGTTCTTCATCATAGCAGACGATTCCGAGTTTTTTCGCAAGGGCAATGCCCACTCTCCGTCCTCCGGACCCGCTGGTACGTCCGATGGTGATCAGATACTTTTCCATGACTCACCCCTGTGCCTGAACGGCAGTGATCGCGATGACGCCCACGATGTCAAGCGCCGAACAGCCTCTCGAGAGGTCATTGACCGGAGCGGCAATGCCCTGGCAGACCGGGCCGTACGCCTCGGCCTTCGCGAGACGCTGAACGAGTTTGTAACCGATGTTTCCTGCATCCAGATCCGGGAAAATGAGCACGTTCGCTTTTCCCGCGACCGGCGATGCCGGAGCCTTCTTCTGTCCGACGGCCGGAACGATCGCGGCATCCAGCTGGAGCTCGCCGTCGATCTGATATTCCGGATACTGTTCCTTCGCGATCTGAACGGCTGCCTGCACCTTTTCCACGTCGGCGTTCTTCGCGCTGCCGTAGGAAGAATGCGAAAGCAGGGCGACGATGGGTTCTGCGCCTACCATCTTCTTAAAGGATTCGGCCGAGGATCCGGCGATTGCGGCCAACTTTTCGGGGTCCGGATTCGGCTCAAGTCCGCAGTCCGCAAACACGAAGGTGCCGTTGTACCCGAATTCGCAATCCGGAACTTCCATGAGGAAGAAGGAGGAAACGAGTTTCACGCCCGGTTTCGTCTTAATGATCTGCAGCGCCGGACGAAGGGTGTTCGCCGTCGAATGACACGCGCCGGAAACGAGTCCGTCCGCATCTCCCGCCTTGATCATCAGCGTTCCGTAATAGGTGTAATCGGTGACGATGAGTTTCGCCGCTTCTTCCGGCGTCATGCCCTTCGCCTTCCGGAGTTCATAAAGCAGCTCCGCGTAGGCTTCCTTCTTTTCGCCGTTGTTCGGATCGATGACCGTAATGCCGGTGAGATCCAGACCCGCCGCGTTCTCCTCGACTTCCTTCGGGCTTGCGAGAACGATGAGCTTCGCAAGGCCTTCCTCTTTCGCCTTCACGGCCGCTTCCCAGGTCCTTCTGTCCATGCCTTCGGGAAGAACGATGGTCTTCAGGTCCGTTTTTGCCTTCGTCTTGATCACGTCAATAAATGCCATGGGAATCACACTCCTTTTGAGAATGATATTTTTGTATCTTTTATTATACACGATCACGGACATTTTTCAAGAGAAAATCACTCTCCCGAGGGTGCTCAGACTCTGAATCGTCTTGCCTAACGGACGGAAATCTGCTACACTGTTTTTGTCAGAAGAATTGTTTCACGAAAGGAATGCGAGACAGAAAGGGTCAAGGAGGTTCGGAATGAAGATCACGGGACTCATCACGGAATACAATCCTTTTCACAACGGCCACGTACACCACATCGAAGAAGCGAAAAAACTGACCGGCGCGGACCGGATCGTCGTCGTCATGAGCGGCGATTTCGTGCAGCGGGGCACGCCCGCCGTCATGGATTGGGCTTCCAGAACGAAATCCGCGCTGCTCGGAGGTGCGGACCTAGTGCTCGGACTTCCCACGCTTTTTTCCGTTTCCAGCGCCGAAGTCTTTGCCCGCTCGGCCATCGCATTGCTCCATCTTCTCGGCGCCGTGGACAACGTCGTATTCGGCACGGAACTCGGAGACACTGCGCCGCTCTATCAGATCGCGGAAGTATTGAACAATGAGCCGGAGTCCTTCAGCACCGAACTCCGCTCTCTCCTCAGGACCGGCGTTTCCTATCCGAAAGCGCGGGCCATGGCGCTCGAGACGCATTTCGGCGGATCGATCGACCGTCTGGAAGAACTCCTCGCTACGCCGAACAACATTCTCGGGATCGAATACCTGCGTTCGATCCTTGCGCTCAAATCTTCCCTCCGTCCGGTCTCGATCAAACGCTGGCACACGGATTACCATTCCGAAAAAGTCTACGAAGACGTTGCGAGCGCGACGGCGATCCGGAAGATGCTCTCGGGCCCCGGCGGACCGGAACAGGCCTCCGCTTACGTTCCTGCATACGTTTCCGAGCTTTTCAGGAACCTGTACGGCGTCACGATGCCGATCGACGCGGACGACCTTTCTTCCATCCTGCAGTACTGCCTCGTGACACATAAGGATTCTCTTGATTCCTATCTCGATTTCACGCCCACGATGAAGGACCGCGTCAACCGTCTGCTGCCGAAATGCATGACGTTTTCGGAATGGGCGGACGCACTCAACACGAAGGACCTCACGCTGACGAGAACGAGGCGCGCCCTGCTCCACGTCATCCTCGGGATCCGGAACGAAGACCTCCGCGAATATGCCGAGGAAGATTACTGCATGTACGCAAGGATCCTCGGATTCCGGAAAGGCGCGGAAAACCTGCTCTCCGAATTGAAGCGGCATACCGCGCTGCCGATCATTTCCAAAATGGCCGACGCGAAAAACCTGCTCAATGAAAAAGCGCTCCGGCTTCTTTCAGGCGACGTCTATGCTTCGGATCTGTACCGGAACGCCGTCTATCAGAAATACGGAACGCTGATCAAAGATGATTATACCGAGGGGATCGTGATGCTTTGATCTAAAACTCGATGACCGAGGAGGAATGAGTCCTGACCGCCGTTTCAAAACGGAGGCCGGGATTCTTTCTTTCTCCGGGCAATGACTCGAGATACTGGCGGATGCCCAGGTCCACGAGGTCGGGATAATTGTTCTCTTCGCTGAGGTGTCCGAGAAGGATCACCTGAAGCGAAGGCTGCAGGATCCTGTCGATGAGATCGATCGCGGAATCATTGCTGAGATGTCCGAAATCGCTTAAAATGCGCCGTTTCAGACGGTAGGGATACGAACCCGCTTCGAGCATGTGCACGTCGTGATTGGACTCGACTAGCACTCCGTTTAAGCCGGATAGCTGCTCAACCATCACGTCGTCGACGCGTCCGGTGTCCGTCATGACCGCAAAAGAACGGTCCGGCGAATCGATCCGGAAAAACACGGGGTCTTTCGCGTCGTGGTAGGTCGGGACCGGAAGCACCGAAAAGCGTCCGACCTTCACGGGTTCATACGGACGGACAGGCACGAAACGTTCGCTTTCAGAAAGGAGTACGCCCTTCGCATTCCGGACGTTCATTGCCGTACCTTCAGTCGTGTAAACAGGACAGGACGAGGCGTTCATGAGCGGAACGATGCCCGCCACGTGGTCGCTGTGCTCATGCGTCAGGAAAACGCCGTCCAGCGCGTCCGTGTCAGTGCCGAGTTCCTGAAGCGCTGCCCTGATCCGTTTCAAAGGGATCCCGGCATCGATGAGGATCCTCGTTCCTTCTTCCTCGACGTAGATCGAATTGCCGTTGCTGCCGCTCGCGATCGCCTGTACTCTCATCATCGTTTCGGCACTCCCCACCGGTCAAACTGCGCTGCTAGAGCATCCTTCGCGGTCTTAAACTCGCCGGAATTGTCCGTTTCCGCCGTGGCAATGCAGCGGAATTCTTTTTCGGAATACTGCAGGGCAATGATCTTCTCGCATTTTTCGCGGGAATACCCGCGGGAACTCATCAGCCGGGCGATCCGGACTTCCCGATCCGTATGAACGTAGAGGATCTCATCGCAATCCCCGGTCAGTTCCCCTTCTTCCAAAAGCGCGGCTTCCAGAAGCACGAACGGCAGTCTCGTCCGGGCGATCTTTTTCAGGATCTCTTCCCGGATGACTGGATGCTCTATTTGATTCAGCTTTGCCTGTCCTCCGGGTTCCTTAAAGCAAATCTCCGACAGTTTTTTCTTGTCCAACGATCCATCCTTTGCCAGGATCTTTCTTCCGAACTCGGAAAGCAGCGCGTCGTACAGGCGTTTCCCGGGTTCCATGAGTTCCCTTCCGACGTCGTCTGCAATGATGAGGCGGATCTGATAATTCCGCACGGCGAAGGCGGCAAGCCGTGATTTGCCGGAGCCGACGCCGCCGGTCAGTCCGATCACGAACGGACGGTTTTCATTTCGTTTCATACCAGGACCTGCCTCTCTTTACTTCCACCCGGAGCGGGACTTTCAATTCCGCCGCATGCTCCATTTCACGGATGAGGAGTTTTTCCACCTCTTCCGCCTCGTTTTCTTTGGCTTCGATCAGGATCTCGTCGTGGACCTGAAGTACCATCCGGGAACGGAATTCCCCCTCCTTCAATGCTTTGTTCACGCGGATCACCGCGATCTTCATGATGTCCGCCGCGGTCCCCTGGATCGGCGCGTTCATGGCGACCCGCTCGCCGAAGGAACGCTGATTGAAATTCGACGAGGACAGCTCCGGGATCGGACGGATCCTTCCGTAAAGCGTACGGGAGAAGCCGTTTTCGACGGCTTCCCTGACGGAACGGTCCAGATAGGCCTTCACGTCCGGATACGTCTCGAAATAGCCGGTCATATAGGCTTCCGCTTCTTTTCTGCTGATCCCGAGATCCTCCGAAAGCGAGTATGCGGAAATCCCGTAGACGATGCCGAAATTCACGGCTTTCGCCCTGCGGCGCTCTTCTGACGTCACCGATCCGATCGGGACGTGAAACACTTCCGAAGCCGTCAGGGCGTGAACGTCGGTCCCTTTCCGGTAGGCGTCGATCAGCGTCGCGTCGCCGGAAAGGTGCGCAAGGATCCTGAGTTCGATCTGCGAATAATCCGCGTCGACGAACACCGAGCCCTCCTCCGGGACGAACAGCTTCCGGATGCTCCGGCCGAGTTCGGTCCGGACCGGGATGTTCTGGAGATTCGGGTCGGAAGACGAGATCCTGCCGGTCGCGGTAACGGTCTGGTGGAATTTCCCGTAGATCCGTCCGTCCGGTCTGATGTAATCCAGCAGTCCTTCCGCATAGGTGGAACGGAGTTTGGTATAAGTCCGGTACTCAAGGATCTTCGAGACCAGCGGCGACTCGCTCTTCAGTTTCTCAAGGATGTCCGCATTCGTCGAATATCCGGTTTTCGTCTTCTTTCCGTACGGAAGCTTCATCTTCTCGAACAGCAGCTCGCCGAGCTGTTTCGGAGAGTTGATGTTGAACGGGCCGCCCGCCGCGGCGTAGATCTCTTCCTCCAGAGAACGGATCGTTTTCTGCAGTTCCTCGGAGAGTTTCGCAAACTCGCTCTTCTCCACGCGGATCCCGGTGGCCTCCAGATCGGACAACGCGGCCATGGTCGGCTTCTCGATCTCCTCATAAAGCGTTAAAAGGCCCTTTTTCTCAAGTTCCGGGGAAAAGGCGAGAGAAAGACCGAGTGCGGCTGCCGCCTCGAAAACAGGCCTGTTTTCATCGTTTTCGGGGGCGAATTTCCTGTCAAGGAATTTTTCGGAAAGATCCTTCACGTCATAATCGCCGCGGACCGGATCGAGAAGATAGGCCTGAATGACCGCATCGTCGGCAATGACGCCCGAGAACCGGTAGAACGTCTTTCCGTTCAGCACGGAAATCGACGTCTTCTTCGCCAGCGCTGCCGTCAGATCGCGGAGTACTCCTTCAGTCACAAAAAACTCTTCTTTGAAAAACCACCCGGTCCCGTCTTTCGTCGCGACCGCCAGCCCGCGGCCGGGGACGTACACCGCGCCGATGCGCGGTTCTTTTTCAAAAGTCCGGAACGCCTCCGTCGTTTCGGAAAGATCGCCGGTGCTGCGGAACTCCTTCACGAGCGATTCCTTTTCCTGTTCCTCGGAAGAGTCCAAAGAAAGAGAATGGATCTCGAGTTCTTCCAGTATCTTCGCCGCTTCCTCCCGATCGATCCGAACCTCCAGATCGGACAATGTCACGGAGGAAAGATCGATGTCCCGTTTGATCGTGGCGAGTTCCTCGGAAAGCCTCGCGGCGTTTTCTCCTGCAGGTTCCGTATCCGATTCTTTCAGAAGAAGTGAGATCGGCGATCTCGTGATCCCGAGTTCCGACTTCCATTCTTTTTTCAGCGCCTCTTCCTTCTCAGGAGTCATTTCAGACAGCGCTTCATACAGTCTGTCGACGGTCTCATATTTCTGGATGAGGGCGGCCGCGGTCTTCGGTCCGATCCCCGCGACGCCGGGGATATTGTCGGAAGCATCGCCCATCAGGCCTTTCAGAGAAGGGACCGAGTCCGGCTTCACGAAAAACTCCTTTTCGACGAGGTCCGGCGTCAGCGTCACCGCCTTTTCCGGAGCATTGTCCTCCGGAACGGCATACTTTTTTCGGAACTCCTGCGCTTTCTCTTCGGAAGAAAGCAATAGCCAAAGGTTCGTCCGGTCATTGACGAGCTGCAGATAATCGTGATCCCGGGTCAGGATCCTGACAGGAACTTCGTTCTCGAAGCGGTTTGCGATGCTTCCGGAAAAGTCGTCCGCCTCGTACCGTTCGTCCATGAACTCCCGGACGCCCATTCTCCGGAGTATCTCCTGACACAGTCCGAACTGGTCCCGGAGCGGTTTCATCGTCTCGTCCCGGTTCGCCTTGTATTTCGGATAGAGTTCCCTGCGAAACGTATCTCTCGTCAGATCCCACGTGACCGCGAGGTATTTCGGACGCTGCTCCTTCAAGATCCGGAACAGAACGCGAAGAAACCCGAAAACGGCGTTCGTATAAACGCCGGTCCGGGTCATCATGATCTTATGATAATACTTCTCCTTCTCTTCCGGGGTCCTGGCGAACAGGATCTCACGCGGGAGATTGCCGAAGAACTGCGTTGACAAAAGGCTTGAGCCGTCAATGATCAGCAAATAGTCCTGTGCGTTCATTTTTTACCTGCCTATATAGATCACAAAGATCAGCGCGAAAAAAAGGAATAACAAAGAGGCCAATCCGGCAAGGATCAGGAGAAAAGCGCGCTTTTTTCGCATGTTTTTGCGGATGAGCGCGATTTTGTCGTCCAGAAGATGACTGAAATCGAAATCCGTGCGGTTCTTCTCCCGGACCGCTTCTTCGGCGGTTCGGAGCATCAGCATGAACTCCGTGTCCTTACGGCAGTTTTCACACGACGAAACGTGCCGTATGAACTCCTTCAGTTCCCCGGAAGAAAGAGCATCCGACAAAAAAGGCTGTATTTTTGAGGAAGCAGTTTTGCAATCCATGGTCATAATAAAGACGGCAGCAAATGCCGCCGTCTTCCGTTGATCGCAGGAAATTATTCAGCATCCGCTTTGATGATTTCCTTTTTGTTGTAATAACCGCAGTTCTTGCATACACAATGGGGCTTCATCAGCGCGCCGCAATGGCTGCATTTAACAAGATTCACGCTGCTCATCTTCCAATTCGCTCTTCTCTGATCCCGATGTGCACGCGAGGTTCTGTTTTTCGGACAAATGGACATTGCTAAAACACCTCCTTTGATTATTCGATCTTGATATCGCTGTCAGAATTCATAAACGCCTTTTTCAGCGCTTCCGCCATCCTGGTCGGAGCGGCGGATCCGTGACAGGCGCAGGATCCTTTGTTCAGATTCTGTCCGCAAACCGGACACAACCCTTTACAATCCGGATCACAAAGCACCTGCATCGGCAGATACGGACGGATCGTCTCTGACAAAAACTCATCCGTATCCAATGCGTTTTCGACGAAACAAAACACGGGGTCCCCGTTCTCGTCCACGGACCGTTCCGGATCCAGCACCTGTTCTTCGGAAAACTCCAGCCGAACCGCCGTATCGGAAAGGCACCGGTCGCAAGGCATTAAGATCGTGATCTCTCCTGCTGCGCGGACGGTCACCTTACGGTCTTTTCCCATCACCGCACTGAAGGTGCGGATGTCGGAAGACGCTACGGGGTACCCGAAGAGTTCCTTTGTCTCCAAAGCAACGTCCTGAAACCGTTCTTCCCCGATATTGTCACCGAGATCCACAAGAAACCATTTCACGATCATACCTCTGCGTTCACACAAAAACGCATACTTGCACAGTATACCCATTTACGCCGCCTGTGTCAAGCGGTTTTTTCAGGGAAACTGCAATTTATCACCCGAAGTTACGGCGCTACTGCTTCAAAGATCGAGTATCTTACGTTCACGACGCTCTTCGCGATGAATTTCTCACTGTCGTTATAGGAGATCCGGTAATAGTCCCCGTCTTCCCCGAGAAGTTCGTAAACAGCGCCTGCCGCAGCGCGTTCGCCGGTATCGGCCTTCTCCGCGCCTTCTCTGATCTTCGCAGTCTCCTTCACTTCGACCTGCTTCTGGATGTACGGAATGATCGCCCTCTTCGCCGCATTACCGGTCAGGCAATACTCTGCCTTCACGTATCCGGTATAGCTGCCGGAAGTGATCTTCAGCCACTCGCCTTCGGTCTCGTCCACGTTTCCGCCCGCGATCCTGGACAGTTTCGCACGGACGTTGTCCTTCGTCGTATCCGGTTCGGAACGGACCCGAAGCTCATTTTCCACCTTGTCGGGGTTGACCATGAATAGGTTCGGATATTTCTTCAGGATCTCGGTCAGCGCTTCGTCTTCCGGAACGGGCTCCTCCGTCGCGGGTTCGGTTTCGGTCTCGGTCTCCGATTCGGACGGGGTCTCTTCCGTATCCGGTTCCACGGACTCTGCGGTCTGGGTATCCGAGGGCTCTTCCTGCTTCGTGGCGTCAGGCTCCGTTTCCTTCGGTTTTCCGCCGAGGTTGCCATTGCTGAACAGAATGAACAGGATCGCGCCAATGGTAAGAAGCGCAATGACCGCCGTAAAGATCCAGAAGCGCTTCGCCTCTTTCTTCAGGGAAGCATTGGCCGGCGCGGCATTCTTTTTTTCCTTTTCGGAAGACTCGAACGACGGGAACTCGTCCTCTTCGTCCCGGCCCATCTCGTAGATCTTTCTGCGGGTCCGCTCTTCCTCTTCGGAGATCGGCTTGCGCTCTTTCTTCAGTTCCTGAGACTTCCCAAAGTCCGACTTCGGGGAGTCCTCCTCCGTAAAATCATCGAACTCAAAGTCGTCCGCCTTATCCTTGGAATCTTCCAACGCATCGGAAAAGAATTCCTTCACCTTCTCGTCTTTCGACTCGAATTCCGCAGCCTTTTCTTCCGTTTCCTGGTCCAGATCTTCGAAAAGAATGTTAAACTGTTCCTTCAGATTCTTTTCATCATCCATGAACTGTCTTCCTCCTTCATCTGTGCACGGCCGATGCCCGGCCCTGCCGTTATGAAATCACTTCGGGTTTTGCATCCCGCTTTTTCAGTTTCAGATCTGCAAGATTCACCCGCTTCGATCCGATTTTCACGACGTAACGCGCCGAGGGATCGTAATCATACACGGCGGAGATGTGATCCCCGTCTGCAAGTTTCATCCCCCGAACGCCCACCGAGGTCTTCTTCAGCGTGCTGATCTCTTCGTTCCTGAACCTGAGTGCCGTCTTTTTGTCACTGACGAGCACGGTTTCGGTCCCGAAGATCTCACCGACGTAGATCAGACGGTCGTCGTCCGTCAATTTCGTGGAGGCGATCGACTTCTTCACCGAATCGAATTCCGAAGCTTCCACCTGTTTAATCATAGCATTTTTAGTGACAAATAGCAAGAGTTTATCTTTGATGGCCTCAAAACAGTCGATTTTCAGCGCTTCTTCCTTCGACGAATCGTAATTCGTCAGAACGTCGATCGGCGTCCCTTTGTCCTTCGGTTTCGAGACCGGAACGTCACGGAGACGGAGCTGGTGCATCATGCCCGTATCGGTGAAGATCACGACCCGGGAATCCGACATGCAGGAAAACAGCGTCTTCGCCTCCTCCCGGATGGCGTCCTTGTTTTTCTCGTAAACGGAAAGATCGTACACCTTGACGTAGCCGAATTTGTTCATCGTGAACGTCACGGGGACCGGAACGTAGGGCTGCTCCTCGAAGACGCCCTCTTCCTCGTCGGTGATCTCGGTCCGCCGTTCTAACGAATACGCCTCCCGGATCGCACGGAGTTCTTCCCGGATGTGCGCCTTCATTTCCGTTTCAGAAGAAAGCAGACGCTTGTACGTCCGGATTTTTTCGAGCGTTTCCCGGTGTTCTTTTTCCAGCGCCAGGATCTCCAGCCCGACGAGTTTCTGAAGACGGAGGTCCAAAATGGCCTGCGCCTGGATCTCGGTGAAATGAAGCTCGGCGGCCTGCCGTTTCGACTCCTCGCTCTTAAAACGGATGTCATCGGTCACGCCGTTCACGAGGCAGTTCTTGACCTGTTCCGGTTTCTTGGATCCGCGGATGATCTCGATGATGAGGTCAATGACGTCCACCGCGCGGATGAGTCCTTCCTGGATCTCCTTCCGCTCGGATTCCTTTTCCAGAAGTTTTCTGAATTTCCGCTGATTGATCTCCAGCTGGAATTTGAGACTCTCCTCAAAGATCCGTTTCAGCGTCATGATCTCCGGTCTGCCGCCCGAGATCGCCAGCATGTTCACGCCGAAGGTATCTTCGAGTTTGGTCTTTTTATAGAGCCCGCTCAGGATCTTCTCGCCGTCCGCGCCGGACTTTAACTCAATGACGATGCGGATGCCCTGCTTGCCGGACTGGTTGGAGATGTCGGAAATGTCGGGAAACACCTTCTTTTCCGCGAGATCCGCCACGTCCTGCAAAAACTTGCCGATGTTTGCGCCGAGCATCGTATACGGGATCTCGGTGATCTCGATCCGGTCCTTCTCGCCCCGTTTTTTCGCCGGAAGAAACTCGGCCTTTCCGCGGATCTTGATCTTTCCTTTTCCGGTCTCGTAGATCTCTTCGAGTTCCGAACGGTTGATCACGACGCCTCCGGTCGGGAAATCCGGGCCGGGCATCTTTTCCATCAGTTCTCGGACCGTCACGTCCGGGTTTCCGATGTAAAGATCGAACGCGTCAATGACCTCGCCGAGGTTGTGCGGCGGCGTCGACGTCGTCATGCCGACCGCGATGCCTTCGGAACCGTTGATGAGGAAGTTCGGCACGCGGACCGGCAGCACCGCCGGCTCCTTGTCAGTCTCGTCGTAGTTCGGAACGAAATCCACGACGTCCTTGTCGAGATCCTTCAGATAGACTTCCTGCGTGAATTTCCTGAGGCGCGCCTCGGTGTACCGCATTGCGGCTGCGCCGTCCCCTTCGATGGACCCGAAGTTTCCGTGACCGTCGACGAGGGCCATGCCCTTCTTGAAATCCTGCGCGAGAACGACCAGTGCTTCGTAGATCGAGGAATCGCCGTGGGGATGATACTTACCCATGGCGTCGCCGACGATCCTGGCGGACTTCTTATGCGGCTTGTCCGCGTTGAGTCCGAGCGTATTCATCGCGTAGAGCACGCGCCGCTGAACGGGTTTCAGACCGTCCCGGATGTCCGGCACGGCACGCGCCGTGATGACGGACATGGAATAATTGATATAGGATTGCTGCATTTCCTCGGAGTATTCCGTGGAAAGGATCTTTTCCGGCATCGCAGACCTCCTTACTGATTATACGTCAAGCAGCGCCTCATTGGCGTGCTCGTAGATAAAATTCCTTCTCGACTCGACGTCCACTCCCATCAGGAGTTCTGTCATCTTGTCGGCGACGCGGGCGTCGTCGATCGAAACGCGCTTCAAGAGTCTCCGCTCCGGATCGAGCGTCGTTTCCCAAAGCTGTTCCGCATCCATTTCACCAAGTCCCTTGAACCGCTGGAGCGTGAAGTCGCGCTTGTGCGTCAGGCGGTATTTTTCCAGCGCCTCGTCGTCGTACAGATACTGTCCCTCGCCCTTTCCGGACGGAACGACCTTGTAGAGCGGCGGCATGGCAATGTACACGTGTCCCTCTGTGATGAGTTCCGGCATAAACCGGTAGAAAAACGTGAGCAATAACGTGGAAATGTGTTCGCCGTCGACGTCCGCATCGGCCATGATGATGATCTTGTCGTAACGGAGTTTCGTGATGTCGAAGTCGTTTCCGTATCCTTCGGAGAAGCCGCAGCCGAAGGCGAGGATCATCGTCTTGATCTCAGCGTTCGCGAGCACCTTGTCGATGGAAGCCTTTTCGACGTTCAGGATCTTGCCGCGGATCGGCAGGATCGCCTGAAACTCGCGGTTTCTCGCGGTCTTCGCGCTGCCGCCGGCGGAATCGCCTTCCACGATGAAGATCTCGCATTTGGAAGCATCGCGCGATTCGCAGTTGGAAAGCTTGCCGTTGCTGTCAAAGGAAAACTTCGGCTTCGAAATGAGGTTGGCCCTGGCCTTTTCCTCCGCGTGACGGATCTTCGCGGACTTTTCCGCGCAGGCAATGACCGATTTCAGCGTTTCGAGATGCTTGTCGAAAAAGAGTTCCAGCTGCTCGCCCGTCACGGTTTCGACGGCCTTTTTCGCATTCATGGAGCCGAGTTTCGTTTTCGTCTGACCCTCGAACATCGGATCCGGATGCTTGATCGCAATGATCGCGGTCATGCCGCAGCGGGTGTCGGGACCCGTGAACTTGTTCGGATCCTTCAGGATGCCGAGTTCCCGGGCGTAGTTATTGATGAGCTGGGTAAAGCTCGACTTGAAGCCGGTCACGTGCGTGCCGCCTTCCGTATTGTTAATGTTATTACAGTAGGCAAGAATGCGCTCGTCAAACGTATCGACGAACTGCAGCGCAAGTTCGACCTCGATGTCGTCGGTCTTCCCGGAAACGTAGATCGGCTCGGTGAGCGGGATCTTCCCTTCGCCGAGTTCTTTCAAATACGCCATGAGACCGTCCGGCTCGTGGAACGTCACCGTTTCCTCTTCGCCGGGACGGTGGTTGTGAAACACGAGCGTCAGACCGGGATTCAGATAAGCGGTCTCGTGCAGGCGGAACTTCAGCCGGTCCGCGACGAACGAGGTGGATTCGAAGATCTCGGGATCCGCCTTGAACGTGATCGTCGTGCCGGTCTCCTTGGACCTGCCGATGACCGGTAAAAGTCCCCGTTCGAGATCGACCGTCGGAATGCCGCGCTCGTAGGAATCATAATAGATCTTTCCGCCGCGGGAGATCTTGATCTCCAGGTATTCCGACAACGCATTGACGACGGAGGAACCGACACCGTGAAGACCGCCTGACGTCTTATACGCCTGGTTATCAAACTTGCCGCCGGCGTGCAGCGTCGTCAGGATGACGCGCTCCGCGGAGACGCCTTTTTCATGCAGGTCCACGGGGATGCCGCGGCCGTTGTCGGAAACGATGACCGAGTCGTCGTCCTCGAGCGTCACCTCGATCTTCGTGCAATGCCCCGCCAGATATTCATCGACCGAATTGTCCACGATCTCATAAATGAGATGGTTCAGTCCGGTCTTTCCCGTGGAACCGATATACATTCCGGGCCTTCTTCTAACCGCTTCCAGCCCTTCCAATACTGTGATGCTTGTCGCATCGTACTCGTTTCTCGCCACTTTATCGCTCCTGATTCATAGATTACGGAAGAAAAGCCTTGTCAAAAGGCAAAACAAAAAAGCACAACATATTGCGCATTATACCATATCAGTATAGCATATGTTCTGCTTTTTTGCAAGTATGATGAAGGAGATGAGGACGTTACGTAGTTTCGTCCTGCGATTCCGAAGCGTTCTCTTTCGGGTTCTCCTCTTCGGAAGAACTGACGTCCGCCTCAACGGAACTGTTTCCGGTTTCATCACCGGGATCTTCCCCGCTCTTTTCGGGCTCCGTCGACGACGGCTCGGAATTCTCCTTGGAGTTCTCTTCTTCGGATCCGCTTTCCGTTTCCGATTCGCTTTCCGGTTCCGTTTGCGTTTGCTGAGCCGGAGCAACCGGTTCCGGAACGTAATGATTGTTCCAGACGTCGTCGTACTCCTTGTCGCCGGGATTCTCGCCGGACCCGGCAATGCACTCCAGTACGTAATCGTAGATCCACTGATTCGTTTCGACGGAATAATGCACGCCGTCCGCGTAGCTCTTGTTCCCGGCCTTGATGAGTTCGCCAACCGGCAGATAATTCGCGCGGCATTCGGACTTCATGGTCGCATTGAACGGGGCGACGAGCGGGTTCAGCGCTTCTTTCTGCACTTCCCAGCGAGTACCGGCGCCGTAGACGCCGATGACTTCGCCGACGGAAAGGAACCAGAACCTGGCGTTCGGGTATTGATCGATGAGCGAGTTGATGAGTCTCGCGTAATCCTCTGCAAAATACGGAAGCAGGCCCATCTGCTTGTTCGCGCAGTCGTTGATGCCGATCTGGATGATGACTTCGTACGCTTTCCCGGTATTCAGATAGTTCCTGAGCACCGGCAGCGCGTCGTTATTGAACCAGACGAAATACCGGCCGTTCTTTCCGATGAAGGCGTCCTCCGCGGGATCGCCGATCCCCGACGAAGTGATCCCGACGACCCGGGAATCTCCGACCCAGATCCTTCGCGCCTGCGGTACGGGTTCCGGCTCGGTCTCCTCATACGATTCCTCTTCCGTTTCCGTTTCGGACTCGGTTTCGGTCTCTTCTTCCGTCTCCGATTCCGTTTCGGACTCGGTTTCGGTCTCCGTCTCTTCCTCCGAGCTCTCCGTCTCCTGATAGACCGGAAGATCGGGCATTTTTCCGATATAACCGTTGCCGAACGCAGTAAAGCAGTAGGCCGTGACCAGGGCCGCTATGAACACGGCCAGCACGACGACCGGCAGTATGACGACGATCATCCTCGGTTTCTTCATCGGTTCCCCTTCTCCTTTAACTCGCGCTCCATCTCGCGTCCCGCGTCTTTCTTCGCGATCGCTTCCCGTTTGTCGTACAGCTTTTTGCCTCTGGCGAGCGCGATCCTGACCTTGACCCGGCTCCCCGAAAAAGCGACTTCAAGCGGAACGAGCGTATATCCTTTTTCCTGCACCCTCGACTGAAGCTTCAGGATCTCTTTCTTGTGAAGCAATAGTTTCCGAACCCTGAGCGGGTCCTTGTTGAAAATGTTTCCTTTTTCATACGGGGCAATGTGCATGCCGTAGACGAATACCTCGCCGTTCAAGATCCGGACGAACGCCTCTTTCAGACTGCAGTTTCCCTGTCGGAGCGACTTGACTTCCGTTCCGACGAGTTCGATGCCGCATTCATGGACTTCCTCGATAAAATAGTCGTGATATGCCTTTTTGTTATTGGCAATGAGTTTGTTGTCCTGATTCTTCATAAAAAGATAAAAAAAGCGCCCCGCCCTGAAGCGGAGCGTTTTCAGGTCAGAAGTTGATCGTCAGTACGAAGGCAAGAACGAAGAAGCCGATCGCAATGTATTTCGTGATCTTTTCCATTCTTCCCTCTTTGGAGCGGTTTTTGTTCTTTTCCCAGTAGCTGTCCGCCAGACCGCCGATCGCTCCGAGGCCGGCCGACTTTCCTTCCTGTAAGATGACGATCACTGTCAGAACGAGGCCCAACAATGCAAAAATCGAAACTAAAACATAACGTAAAATATCCATTTTCCAGAAACCCTTTCTTTCACATTTCTCTACGATGAACTGCCGGTGATGGGACTTGAACCCATACGTGGTTGCCCACAACAGATTTTGAGTCTGCCTCGTCTGCCATTCCGACACACCGGCAAATGCCGAACATACGAACTATATCATAAACAGTCATCCATTGCAAGCATTTTTTTCGCGAAACTCGAGATCCAGGCGGATGCCTTCGAGATAATGAATGTAGAGTCCGTTCCGTACCGGAAGGATGAACTGGGGGTCCAGTTCCTCGATCCTGAAGCTCTTCCTCCCGCCCTTTTTCATGCGTTCGTAAAACGCGTACAGGTCACGGAACGGAAGGTATCGGGCTTCCGACCTTTTCGGGAAATACAGAAGGATGAATGAGATCCCCTCTCCCTCTTCCCATTCCTTCATGAACGCGATCTGATGCTCATGCACGTTCGAAAGCGGAAACGTGTCCGATTCGCACTCCTTCGCGTCGAAACAGACGGGGATCCCCTGAACCAGGCCGATGTAGTCCACGGTGGACTGCTGATCGAAGTAGGCGAGGGTGATGTGTCTCGTCTCCTGATCGATCTCCACCGGGGTGATCGGCGTCGGGATCTTCTGAATGAGGGCCAGTTTCTTTTCTCGGTAGTCCTCGTTCGTGTAATTGACCATTTCTTCGAGGAGGGAGCCGCGAAGTCCGCGGCCGGACCATTTCGTCATTGCATTTCTCCGTTCACGGTTTCACCGGCCAGTTCTCCGGCACGGGGATCTCAAACGTTTTTCCGCTGATCCCGGAAAGCTCGGTCTCCGGGAATTCCAGGCGGTACGACAAAAGGCACATTCCGCATTTCCTGAATTTCAGGTTGATCTCGGGAATGCCGTATTTCCGGTCGCCGAGGATCGGATGGCGGATCATGTTCATGTGTGCGCGGATCTGGTGGCTCCTTCCCGTCAAAAGATGGACGTCGACGAGCGTCAGATCCTTTTCCGCATCGTATTTCACGGGACGGAATTCGGTCCGGATCTCCTTGCTTCCCTTTACCGGATCCTGATACAGGCGCACTTCGTTCTTCTTCTCATCCTTGACGAGATAGCTCTTCAATACGGCGCCTTCCGAAACCTTTCCGACCACGACGGCGTAATAATACTTGCAGAGGGAACGCTCCCGGAACAGTTCGGATAGGATCTTCAACCCCTTCAAACTGAGTCCGGCGGCAATGATCCCGCCCGTATTCTGATCCAGCCGGTTCACGACGGAGGGACGGAACATTTCGAATTCCGAGCCGGACAGCATGCCGCTTTTTACCGCATGATCGACGACCCATTCGTTGACGGAATAGGAACCGTCGAAGGATTTCTGAGAAAGCACGCCGGAAGGCTTCACGAAAATGAGAACGTCGGGGTCTTCGTGCAGGATACGGATCTTCGGAAACCCGGACGGCGGCGAGAAGGATTCCGGCGCCTTCTCTTCTCCCCGCATCTTCAGGTAGGTCTCCTCGGAAAAATAAAAGCGGACCACGTCGCCGGAGGCCGTCAGTTCATGCCCGTCCGCCTTCTTCGAATTCAGCGTGATGTTCTTCTTCCGAAGCATTTTGTAGAGGAACGAATCCGGTGCAGCCTTGAGATGCTTCCGAAGCACCTTGTCAAGCCGCTGTCCCGCCGTATTCTCCTGAATGACCAGTTCAAACATGGATCCTTTGTTCCTGCCGCTTTACATCGAGATCGCCCTGACGACGCCTTCTTCCCGGAGCACCTTTTCCGGGACCGTTTCCCTGTCGGACGGCGAAAGACCGCCGATCCTGTTCAAAAACGCTGCCAAATCCTTCTCCACGGTGAAAGGCGCATCCGCATCGTTCAATCTCAGATAATTCCGCACGTACTCCGAAGTCTTCTCCGGATCCGCTTTTTCATTGACGAGGTATCCGAAAATCCCGTCTTCATGGAAATACACGTACGGAAAATAGAACGACGCCCCGTCCTTGTTCGCAATGAGGATCTCGGTGTCCAGCACCCCGTTCCCGGTGATCTTCCGGACGGACTCATACTCGGCTTCCTCCGGCGCCTTGTACTTCAGCATGGCGATCAGGGTAGAAAGCATCATCGCGAACGGAATCGCCGTCACGAGGCCGAGGATCGTGAACCAGTTCTTCAGCGTTCCCGTCACAAAATATCCGGTGACGATGAGCCCCGCAGCACCGAGAAAAATGATGAGAGAACGGATGAACAGTTTCAGTTTTCTTTTTTTAAGATATCCCCTGTGGCCGATCGTCACAGGGGATCTTCCGGAATTCATCATTCAGCACCCAGTTGCAGTTTCAGTACCGTCAATGCCTTTTCCAGAGCCGCAGGAATGCCGGACGGATCCTTGCCGCCCGCCTGCGCGGAATTCGGACGTCCGCCGCCGCCTCCGCCGACGAGCGCCGCAACTTCCTTGATGAGATTACCAGCGTGCACGCCCGCCTTCACGGCACTGTCCGTAGCGCTTGCCGCGATCGAGACGCGCCCGTCTTTCTCGGAAATGAGAAGCACTGCGGCATCTCCGAGTTTGTCCCGGAGGGAATCCCCGAGCGTACGGAGATCGTTCATGTCGGACGAAGGCACTCCGGTCACGAGAACTTGAATGCCGTTCAAGGTCACGGCCTTCTCCTGAAGGGATCCGGCGGCTGCATTGGCGATCTCCGCCTTCAGTTTCTCGTTCTCGGCTTCCTTCGCCTTCATTTCTTCGTTCATGGCATGGAGCCGCTCCGAAAGTTTATCCGGAGAAGATTTCACGACCTTCGCGGCTTCTTTCAGCAGGGCTTCCATTTCTTCATAATACCGGAGCACGCGGTCTCCCGTGATCGCTTCGATCCTGCGAACGCCGGCCGCGATGCCGGATTCGGAAAGGATCTTGAACGCGCCGATGTCACGCGTATTTGCCACGTGCGTGCCGCCGCAAAGTTCGATACTGAAGTCGCCCATCGAGACGACGCGGACCTTCTCACCGTATTTTTCACCGAACAAAGCCATCGCGCCTTCTTTTTTCGCTTCGTCGAGCGTCATTTCCCTCGTCACGACCGGCAATGCCTTCCGGATCGCGCCGTTCACGAGGCTTTCGATCTGCTTTAAGTCGTCCGGATCGATCGCCTTGAAATGCGTGAAATCGAACCGGAGACGTTTCGCGTCGTTATAGGAACCCGCCTGCTCCACGTGGGAACCGAGCACCTCGCGGAGCGCTTTCTGAAGAAGATGCGTCGCGGAATGGTTCTCACAGGTGTTTTCCCGGTTTTCACGGTCCGCTTCCAGCGTGACCTGATCTCCCACCGACAGGGATCCGGATTCGACGACGCCGAGGTGTGCGATCTTTCCGCCCTGCAGGTGCACGGCCTTTTCGACTCTGAACAAACCGTGGTTGTTCCGGATGGTTCCGAAATCGCTTTCCTGTCCGCCCATCGTGGCGTAGAACGGCGTTTCCCGTGTCAGAACGGCGCCGCGGTCGCCTTCTTCAAGCGTATCCGCAAACGCTCCGTATCCGCCGTCCGGTTTCGAAACAAGCACGATCGCTTCCGAAGTAAGCTCGGTCCTGCCGTACCCACGGAACTCGGTCGTGAGCTCTGCGTCGATCTCGTCAAAGACGGAGGCTTCCTTGCCCATGTAGTTCGTCGTTTCCCGGGCGCTTTTCGCCGTCTGTTTCTGGTTGTTCATGGCTTCGTCGAATCCGGCCGAATCCATGGTCATCCCTCTTTCTTCAAGGATCTCTTCCGTCAGATCCCGCGGGAAGCCGTAGGTATCGTAGAGACGGAACGCGTCATCGCCGGGAAGCACGTTCTTCCCTTCTTTTTCAAGGCGTTCGATCACTTCGTTGAGCAATGAAAGCCCGGTATCGATCGTGCGGTTGAACTTGTTTTCCTCTTCGCGGATGACCGAAAGGATCATTGATTTCTTCTCTTCCAGTTCCGGATATCCGTCCTTGGAAGTCTCGATCACGGTCTCGGAAAGCCCGGTCAGGAACGCATCATGGATGCCGAGCAGCCTGCCGTGCCGGGCGGCTCTCCGAAGCAGCCGGCGAAGCACGTAGCCTCTTCCGTTGTTGGAGGGCATGATACCGTCGCTGATCATGAACGTGACGGAACGGATGTGATCCGTGATGATGCGGATCGAAACGTCCTTCTTCGGATCGCTCTTGTAACGGACTCCGGCAATGTCTCCGACGTGTGCCGTCAGCGCTGCCAGGGTATCCACGTCAAAGATCGAGTCGACGTCCTGAACGACGACGGCCAGCCGCTCGAGGCCCATGCCGGTGTCGATGTTCTTCTGGACGAGTTCGGTATAATTGCCGTTTCCGTCGTTATTGAACTGCGAGAACACGTTGTTCCAGACTTCGATGTAGCGGTCGCAGTCGCAGCCGACAGTGCAGCCGGGCTTCCCGCAGCCGTACTTTTCTCCGCGGTCGTAATAGATCTCCGAGCAGGGGCCGCAGGGACCGGAACCGTGCTCCCAGAAGTTGTCTTCCTTGCCGAAGCGGAAGATCCGGTTTTCCGGGATCCCCTCCTGTTCATGCCAGATCGTGAACGCTTCGTCGTCGTCCATGTATACCGAAGGATAGAGCCGGTCCGGATCGAGACCGACTTCCTTCGTCAGGAATTCCCAGGAATAGTGAATTGCCTCTTTCTTGAAGTAATCTCCGAAAGAGAAATTCCCGAGCATCTCGAAAAACGTGCCGTGGCGCGAAGTCTTGCCGATGTTCTCGATGTCGCCGGTCCGGATGCATTTCTGGCACGTCGTGACGCGGCGCCTCGGCGGGATCTCCTGGCCGGTGAAGTAAGGCTTCATCGGCGCCATCCCGGAATTGATGATGAGCAGACTCTTGTCGTTTCTCGGCACGAGCGAAAAGCTCTTCAGCACGAGATGTCCGTTCCGCTCAAAATAGTCCAGGAACATTTTTCTGAGTTCATTTACACCGTATTTTTTCATAATATCCACCGGACGCTTCCGTCCGCCTCCCGTCATTCTTTTTCAGCTTTCGCACTCTTTCTTTTGTCCATGAAGTCCCGGAACTTGTGCCCGAGAAACACGGCGAGCACGATCACGCCGCTCATGAAAACGAACGTGATGACCTGAACGAATAATTCATGCAGTATTTCCGTCATGACCACTCCTCTTCGCTTTTCGTCTTCCGTTTCAGTCGGCGACGACGAGCGTTTCAATGCTTTCCAAAAACGATTTTCCGTTCGTGCGGTACATTTCCGTAAGGTTCGAAACCGTCACGGAATTCGCATCCGCAAAGACGCCGCTTACATCGCACCAGCCGGTGCCTTCCTGTATGATCTCAAAGCGTTCCGTTCCGTCCTTCACGACCGCCCCGCTGAAATACATGGCGTGTCCGGGCCAGGACAGGACCGCGCCCGGATAATACCGGAGCAGCGCCTTTTTTTCCTCGATATCCATTCCCCGAAGATCGATCTTCTTCCCTCCGAACCGGTCGAGGATGGAGGAATTCCTCGGCAGATAATAGCCGAAGACCCGGTACAACGCCCCGGTAAATCCGGAACAATCGTAGAAACCGTGCTCATCCCCCCAGCCATAGGGCGTACCGAGCAGCGATAAGGCGATCTCCGTCGCTTTTTCGCCGGAAAACGGAAGAAACCCGACGTGATACCTGCCGGAGTTCCGATCGACTGCGATCTCGGAAAACCCGAGACCGCCTTCGCCAGTTCTTTCCGGAAGCCTGAGAACGAGTTCCGTGTCCGTCGAAGCAGAAACCGGAAGGATCAGTCCGAGCCGGTTCCACGAAACGCTTTCGTCCGTTCCGAGTGAGACCGCAAATGTTTCCGGAGAAAGAAACTCAAGGAAGGTCTCCCGGTCGGTCAGTGCGATCTCCTCTTTGTCGATCCAGCCGTGATAATACTCGCCCCGGCAGAAGAAGTACTTCCCGTCCGACGATTCATGCAGGACGTGCACGCCCGAAGCGAACGGAAGCACGGTTTCCTGGAAAAGATCAAACTCCGTTACCTTTCCCGAGGAGGTGAACCGCAGTTTCGTCGGAAACGACCGGACTGAAGCATTCGTGACGAGAATGCCGTATCTTTCCTGAATGACGGGAGAAGCGGCACTCTTTCCGTCTCTCCGGTCATATAGCGTCTGAAGGTTCCGGTTCGCCGTCACGGCATGACGGAGCGTTTCCCCCGCAGGATCTGCACCGAGAAACCCGCCTTCCGGGATCGAATACTCATTGATCATCTCAATGATGCGTCCGGCGGAATACAATTCGTCCGAAAAGAGGTCAAATAGCATCGACTTCGGATCGGACAGCGTTTTCCGGTTCACTTCGGCGACTTCTTCCGGCATCTTTTTTCCGAAAAACACGGCCGTTCTTTCAGCCGGTTCCTCGCTTTCCGGTTCCGTCGAGGAAGGCGGTTCCGTTTCTGTCACGGTCGCTGTTTCTGTTTCCGGGGCAGTCTCCGTTTCCCGCTTCGTCTGCGGTTCCGTTTCCGCTTTCTGAGAAACGCCGGTATCCGAGCATGAACTGAGACAGATCAATGCACCGGCGAGCACGAAAAGAAGCAAGCCGCGCCTCATCATTGTTCTTTCCGAGCCAAAGCCTTCTCCGCTCTTTTTTTCTTCCAGACGTCCGTTTTCGCACTCACCGCATCAAAGCCCATGGTTATGAGATCGATCGCGATCGGCGAAAGCATGACCGTGCCGATGAGGATCAGAACGCCCGTCAGCGGAATCGTTTCAAACTCGAGATAGGTCTGACCGATGATCATGACCGTGAAGTACAGGATGACCATCGAATAAACGACGATCCGGCGGTACACGTTCATCGGAGAATAGATCCTTCCGAGCATATGGAAGTAGATGCAGCCGGTACAAAGCACGGAGATCGTGCGGAGCACGGGCTCATTGCCGGGGGTGACGAGGTGACCGATGTTCGTGATGATGAACGTAAACAGCGCCACGACGATTCCGGGCGGCAATGCATTTCTGAAGATCGACCGCATGTAGTGCTTCTCGATCCGGTCGAACGAAGGCTCCAGCTGGAGCAGGAACGTCGGGATGCCGACCGCAAATGCGGAAATGATGGAGATCTGCATCGCGAGGAACGGATAAGACCGGCCGATCACGATGGTCAGGAAGGTGAGAAGCACGGAAAACGTGGTCTTCAGAAGATACATGGACGCGGAGCGGCCGATGTTGTTGATGACTCTTCTGCCTTCCCGGAAAATCGACGGCATCGCCGTAAAATCGGATTCCAGAAGCACCACGTTGGCCGTCTGTCTCGCGGCGTCGGATCCGGAGGCCATCGCGATCGAACAGTCCGCCTGCTTCATGGCAAGCACGTCGTTAACGCCGTCTCCGGTCATGCCGACCGTATGTCCTTCTTCCTGAAGGATCTCGACCATCCACTTTTTCTGTTCCGGACGGACGCGCCCGAAGACCGCATATTCCGAAACATAGGGGCGAAGTTCCTCTTTCGTCTCGAACCGGCTGACGTCGATGAACCGGTCTGCATTCTCAAACCCGGCGACGGAAGCGATCTTCGAAACCGTCGCGGGATCGTCGCCGGAAATGCACTTCAAGGACACGCCGTTGGACTTGAAGAACTCCAGCGTTTCCTTGCAATCATGCCGGATCACGTCGGAAATGAGCAGGTAGCCGACCGGAGTTAATCCGGACGGAAGCTCGGTTCCGGTCACGGAAACGTCGGAATGGACGAGAAGAAGTACCCGGAAGCCCTGGTCCGCATGGACCTTCAGCCGGGCCTTCAGTTCTTCGTCGTCCGGCAGCAGGATCCCTGCGGCGCCGACGAAATAAGATCCCCGGCCCTCAAAGGATGCGCCGGAATACTTTCTCGACGAACTGAACGGGATCAGGTGGCTGACCTGCCACTTGTCGCGATCCCGGCCGAAATAGTCGAGCACTGCGCGGCCGGTCTCGTTTTCCGTGCCCTGTGCAATGAGAACGTTCGTGAACGCGTCCGCCATCTCCCGGTCGAGCGTTTCCGACAGCGCGACGGCCGATTCGACGTTCATCCGGCCTTCGGTCAGCGTGCCGGTCTTGTCGAGGCAAAGCACGTCGACCCGGGCCAGCGTTTCAATGGCGTACAGTTCCTGCACGAGCGTCTTCTTTTTCGCGAGACGGAGAACGCCGAGCGTCAGCGCTAACGTCGTCAGAAGATACAGGCCCTCCGGGATCATGCCGATGCCCGAGGAAACCACCTGTTCAATGGCCGTCTTGAAACTTTCGTGCTGGAGGAAATAGAGTTTCGCAAACAGTCCGACGGAAAGCGGAATGATTGCGAACGCGATGATTTTCAGGATCTTGTTGATCGAATCCCTGAGCTCCGATTTGACGCGCTTGAACTTCTTCGCTTCCCCGGAAATGGTCTCGATGTAATTGTCCTTCCCGACGTGAATGACCTTCACGTAGGCCGTGCCGCCCGTCACGAAGGAACCGGAAAGCAGCTGATTTCCGGGACGCTTCGAAATGTCGTCGGATTCGCCGGTCACCAGGGATTCATTGACTTCGAGTTCCCCTTCCATCACGATGGAATCGGTCGGGATCTGATTTCCGGATTTGAGCAGGAGCACGTCGTCCATGACGATCTCATTGACCGGAATGACGGATTCCTCGCCCCCGCGGATGACCGTGACCTTCGATTCCGTCAGAAGCGAAAGCTGATCCAATGCCTTTTTGGTCCGGATCTCCTGGATGATCCCGATGACGGTGTTCACGACGATGATCCAGAGGAACAGACCGTTTTTATAGGAGCCGACGGCAATGATCAGGACGAAATAGGCGATGTTCAGAATATTAAAGAACGTCAGAAGATTCGACAGGATGATCCCGCCTATCGTCTTTTTTCCTTTGTCGTCCGGATTGACGTTGACCTGGCCGCTTTCTTTCTTTTGGGTCACTTCCTGAAGCGTCAATCCGTTCTTGTCCGGTAATTTCATGCCGACTCCTAACGTTTTAAATAATCAATGTTGACGGTATCCGTCCAAAAACTCTCCGAGCGCATGCAGCGCTTCTTTCAGCACTTCGACTCTCGGAAGGTATACGATGCGGAAGTGATCGGGCGTGGGGTAATGGAATCCCTTGCCCGGAACGAGCAGGACCCGTTTCTCATGCAGCAGGTCCAGACAGAACTGCTCGTCATCCGTGATGCCGAATTTTTCTGTATCCAGCTTCGGAAACGAATAGAACGCCGCCTTCGGCCTGACTTCGGAAAGGCCCGGGATCTCATTGACCATCCGGTCCGTGATCTCCCGCTGTTCGTAGATCCGTCCGCCCGGAACCAGCAGTTCTTCCGAAGACTGATAGCCGCCGAGGGCCGTCTGAACGATCATCTGCGCGGGCACGTTGGAACATAACCGCATGGAGGACAGGATGTTCAGCCCTGCAATATAGTCTTTCACATGGTCTTTTCTGCCGGAGATCACCATCCAGCCGACCCTGAAGCCTGCGATCCTGTGCGATTTGGACAGGCCGTTGATCGTAATGCAGCAAACGTCCGGAGCGAGTGAGGCGATCGAAACGTGCTCCGCCCCGTCCATTACGAGTCTGTCGTAGATCTCGTCGGAAAACAGAATGAGTTCGTGTTCTCTCGCGATCTGAACGATCTTCTCCAGAACGTCCTTCGGGTAGAGCGCACCGGTCGGATTGTTCGGATTGATGATGACGATGGCCTTCGTGCGGTCCGTCACCTTTCGTCTGATGTCCTCAACGTCCGGATTCCAGTCCGAAGCCTCGTCCAGCCGGTAATGGACTGCCTTTCCGCCGGAAAGCGTGATGCAGGCGGTCCAGAGCGGATAATCCGGCGACGGGACGAGGATCTCGTCACCGTTGTCGATCAGTCCCTGCATCGACATCGAGATCATCTCGGATGCGCCGTTTCCCGTATAAATGTGCCGGATGTCCAGATTCGGCAGGCCTTTCAGCTGATGATACTGCATGATGGCTTTTCTCGCCGAAAACAGTCCCTTGGAATCCGAATACCCTTCCGCGTCGGGAAGATTCATGATCATGTCATGAATGATTTCTTCCGGAGCCGTCAGTCCGAACGGTGCCGGATTTCCGATGTTCAGTTTCAGGATCCGGATGCCCTGTTCTTCCATCCTGGCGGCTTCCTCGGGCACCGGCCCGCGGACGTCGTAACTCACGTGATCGAGTTTATGCGATTTCAAATACTCTTTCATCTTCTGCCTCTCCTGTCCTGTCACGTCAAACCGATCGAAATCCCCTCGTGCGCGCGAATAAAAAAAACGAACTCAATATATTATAATATATTTTTGCGTTTCGTCAACAGAAATGCGTCATTCGATGCCGTGTAAAAACGCGCCCCTCGTGAAAGGTCCGTCCGGTCGTCCGGTTTCCTCCGGAGTATGAAGGGCGGTTTCAAATCTTCGGATCACGGATCTCACCGTATCCGCATCCTCGACCGTAAACTGAAGCCGGAGGCTGCCGGGTGACAGACGCATGAGATCTTTCATCCGGTCCGCAAGGTCTAACGGCACGTGGTTCAGGATGACGTTCCCGCAGAACCGGCATTGACAGAGCACGGTCATGCTGCGTCCGTCCCGGTCGGTCAGCACTGCCTTTCCGCTCTTTTTGTCGCAGGAACGGAAGGTTTTCTTGATGCAGTTCGCCGTTACCATCATCGGAAGATAGCCGTAGGCAATGATCTCGGTGTCCGGACCGGTAACGGCTGACAGTTCTTCTTTCGATAGTTCCGCCGGAACCGTAAACCTGGAGAATCCGGCTTCCTTCAGCACGGCCTTGCTTTCCGTGTTCCAGAGATATGCGAAGTGGTCCGAAATAAAAGGCAGGTCGATCCCCTGTTCCTTCATAAACAGCATTCCTTCGACGTTTCTCGACAACACCCCGTCGAAACCGGCCGATTTGAAGGCTCCGATCTCAGCGGTAAAGTATTTGACGGCATCCTCCCGGAAAACGGCGGGAAGTGCCGGAAAAATGCGTTTGCCGGCCTTGTGAGACCGTTCCGCCGCTTCCTTCCACCCGGATGCCGGAAAAAACGCGGTTTCCAAATAGATCATGTCCGCCGTGGAGTCCAGTGCAGCAGGGAATTGTTCTTTTGTGGAAACGAGCACGTTCAGGTTCATGACCGCCGATAGGCTTTCAGTATCTCGTTTTCCAGACCCGAAAGCGCTTTCCTCCGCAATTCGTTCATTTTTCCGACCGGAAGGAACAGCCCGGGATCCGATTCGCCGCCGATCGACGAAAGACAAAATCCGGTGCCTCCGGTCTTTGAAAACTGCTTTTCGATCGCTTCCTTTCCGGTGCCCGCCGTCAGTGCGGTTTCCGGAACGAAAGAATCCTCATTTGAGACCGTATAGGAGAAGGCGTTCCCGGGGCCTGAAGTCTCAAATGTCAGTGAGACCGGCTTCCCGGCCTTAACGATGTAGGTTCCTCGGACCGGTACTTCCTTTTCCTTCCGGAGAAATTCCGACCGGACGTATTCCAGAAACGATTCTTCTTCTTTCCGGAATTCCTTTTCCCGAAGCGCGATCATGTCGCGTCCGGAATGCCGTTCATAGTATCCTGAAGTGAAGCCCTGCCGGTTGAACAGATAAAAAAGATGTCCTTCGTCCTCCGGGTCGACCGCATAGGATCCCGTCCCGCCCTGAAGCAGCCGGTCCAGATATTTCCGGTATACGTGCGTCACGCCTGCCGCATACTCTGCCTTTTTCATCCGCCCCTCGATCTTGAGCGACGTAACGCCGGCGTCCAGGATCGCGGGAAGCAATTTCAGCGTGTTCAGGTCCTTCATTGAAATGGCGTACGCCTCGTCTCCGGAAGAAAGAAGCCGGCCCTCCCCGTCAGACGCCCGGTAAGGAAGCCGGCAGGGCTGGCCGCAGCGTCCCCGGTTGCCGGACCGCCCCGCGGCAAGCGAGGAAAACAGGCAGAGCCCGGAATAAGAATAGCAAAGCGCCCCGTGAACGAAACATTCGATCTCGAGACCGGAGCCGGAAGACAGCTCCCGGACCTCGGAAAACGACAGTTCTCTCGCGGGGACGATCCTCGTTACGTGATACCGTTTCAGAAAATTTGCGGTCCGGTACCCCGTGACAGCTGCCTGTGTGCTGACGTGCACGTTCAGATCCGGAAACAGTTCGCTGATCCGCTTCATGACGCCGAGGTCCTGGACGATGACCGCATCCAGTCCGGCTTCATACAGAGGGGCAATGAGATCGTATAGTTCCGTGGAAAGTTCTTTTTCCTTGAAAAGCGTGTTTACCGTGCAGTAGAGTTTCGCATTCCGAAGGTGCGCGTAATCGATGGCCTCCAGATAGGAGCCCTCGGATTCATTGTCCGCATAGGCGCGCGCGCTGAACTTGGGCAGTCCCATGTAAACGGCATCCGCGCCTGCCGCGATGCAGGCCTTCATGACCGGAAAACTCCCCGCGGGAGATAACAGCTCAACGTTCCTCATACGGAAGACCGAAATGCCTGAAGCAAAGCGCCGTCGCGACGCGTCCCTTCGGCGTTCTCTGAATGAGTCCGTTCTGGAGAAGATACGGCTCGTACACTTCCTCGATCGTGCCGGGGTCCTCCGAAAGAGCCGCGGCAAGCGTGTCAAGACCGACGGGCCCGCCGCCGAACTTTTCAATGATCGTGAGCAGGATCCTGCGGTCGTCTTTGTCGAGACCTGCGCTGTCCACGTTCAACACAGCTAACGTCCGTTCGGCCAGTTCTTTCGTGATGTGTCCCTGGTTTTCCACCTCGGCGAAATCGCGGATCCGCTTTAAGAAGCGGTTTGCGAGACGGGGCGTACCGCGGCTCCGGCCCGCGATCTCGAGAGCGGCGTCCTCATCGATCTTCACGTTCAGCACGCCGGCCGAATTCTTGATGATGATCTTTAATTCCTCGGGCGTATAGAACTCCATCCGGTGAATGATCCCGAAGCGATCGCGAAGCGGCGCGGTCAAAAGGCCCGCCCTCGTCGTCGCGCCGACCAGCGTGAACTTCGGCAGATCCAGCCGTACGCTCTTCGCCGTCGGGCCTTTTCCGATCATGATGTCGATCGCGAAATCCTCCATCGCCGGATAAAGCACTTCTTCGACCATCCGGTTCAGCCGGTGGATCTCATCGATGAACAGCACGTCGTTTTCCTGAAGGCCGTTCAGGATCGCGGCGAGGTCGCCCGGTTTTTCAATGGCGGGACCGGAAGTGATCTTCAGGTTCGCGCCCATCTCATTGGCAATGATGACCGCGAGAGTCGTTTTTCCGAGTCCCGGAGGGCCGTACAAAAGCACGTGATCCAGCGACTCTTTTCTGCTTTTGGCCGCCTCAATATAAACGCGGATGGTCTCTTTCAGTTTCTCCTGTCCGATGTACTGATCCAGGGTCTTCGGACGGAGGGACTGCTCCACTGCCTTGTCGTCAAATAATTCATTCGTTGTCGCGATCCGGTTTTTCATCTCATCTGCCCAGTCTCTTTAACGCCTGCTTCAATAAAAGCTCCACATCCTTGATTTCGGGATCCAATTCCCGAACCGCCTTATAGGCTTCCGAACCCGGAAAGCCGAGTTCAATGAGTGCCAGCACCGTATCCTGTCTCGGATCGGAGTCGGAAAATGCGGCCGTGTTCTGCACTTCACGGTCGATCGCGCGGATCTCGGCATCCTTTCCGAACTTGTCCCGAAGTTCAATGACCAGACGCTCCGCAGTCTTTTTTCCGATGCCCGGCGCCTTCGAAAGAAGCTTCACGTCGGACGACAGGACTGCAAACCTCAAGTCGTCCGGAGAGACCGCGGACAAGAGGCCGAGCGCCCCTTTCGGTCCCACTCCCGAGACGGAGATCAGGTGCTTGAAAACAGAAAGCGCATCCCGGTTCAGAAAGCCGAACAGACTCATTTCGTCTTCCTTGACGTTCAGATACGTATACAATTCGACTTCATTGCCCTTCGGAGGCAATTCCGAAATGACGGACGTCGGCACGAACACTTCATACCCGACTCCGCCGACATCGATTTCCACACTGTTTTCGGTCACAAACGCCAACCTGCCTCTGACAAAAGAAATCATAACGCCTCCGCCTGGTTATTTTATATAAATATAACACACATTATTAACTTTCACAAGAGCGAAACGGGCTTTGCGCTGCTTTTCTCCTTGCCGTTTCCGGCGGAGAATGCTATAATCTTCCTGCAAAACGCGTTTCAAGGGAACGGAAATGATCACCATACGGAAACAGTTTGACGAACTGAATATCGACGAGGCAACCGCGGCAGGGCTTCCTGAAGATTCCCTGCTGTTCGACATTGAGACCACCGGCCTTTCCCCTTACGAGTCCGGTCTGTACCTGATCGGCATTCTCTTTCTTAACGGGAACGGCTGGGAGACTGTGCAATGGTTCGCCGAATCCTTTTCGGAAGAGCAGGCGGTCCTCAGAGCATTTCTTGAGTTTTCCGAACCGTTCGGCACCCTCGTCTCGTTCAACGGAGACGGGTTTGATCTCCGGTTTCTGGAAGAATGCGCAAATGAATACCGGATCCCCTTCCGGCTGAAAGAAAAGAGCAGCATCGATCTTCACAAGATCGCGCGAAAACTGAAACACGTCACCGGTCTTACCTCCTGCCGTCAGAAGGACGTGGAGGAATACCTCGGCGTTTTCAGGCCCGATCCGTTTTCCGGTGCCGAACTGATCCGCGTCTACGAGCGTTACGTGGATTCCAAGAGTCAGAAAGACCTGGACGCCCTGCTGCTTCACAACGAAAACGACGTCGAAGGACTCACGAAACTGCTTCCGCTCCTTCCGATGCTCCGCTTTCTGGAAGCACCTGTCCTCGAACGAGTGGATCAGAGCGAAACTTCGGACGGCCGGATCGTTTTCACGGCTGCGCTTCCGGTCCGCTTTCCAAAACCGATCCAAAGGACGTTTCCATGCGGCAATGCCCTTTCGATCCGCGAAAACCATCTCGCGCTTTCCGTTCCCGTCTTCAGCGGACCCATGAAACTTTTCTTTCCTGATTGGCGGAATTACTCATTTCTGCCGAACGAAGGGATCGCAGTGCATAATAAACTGGCGGCTTTCGTCGACTCTTCGAGAAAGACGCCTGCGACCAGGGAGACCGCCTATTCCCTGCTCTCCTCGGAATTCGTTCCGGCCTCCGGAAAAGAGGTCGAGGTGCCGTTATACCGCAGGGAATACGCCGATCCGGAACGGTTCATCCGCCTGAGGGATCTGGTCCCCGAACGCTATGCGACCGGCATGCTGTCAAGTCTTCTCACGGCAAAATAAAAAGAAAAAGCCGCAAATAAGACGGCTTTCAAACGAAACAGGCGGGAACTTCAAAAGTTCCCGCCCGTTTTTTCGGAATCACAGTGTGTAACGATTACGCTTCCGTCTCGTTCTTCACTTCAGCGATGATTTCCTTCGCTTCGGCTACGACTGCTTCCGCAGCTTCCTTCTTTTCTTCCACTGCTTCCTTCACTTCGGCGACGGCTTCTTCCGCGGTTTCCTTCGCTTCTTCCGCAACGGCTTCCGCAGTTTCCTTCACCTCTTCGACGGCGGCTTCCGCGGTTTCCTTCGCTTCTTCAACAACGGCTTCCGCAGTTTCCTTCGCTTCTTCAGCGACAGCTTCCGCAGCTTCCTTCGCTTCTTCCGCAGCCGCACCGGCTTCCGCCTTCGCCTTCATGGCCTCTTCACGATCCAGCTTCGCGATATATTTCTCAATATTCACGGTGCCGTCTTCGTTTTCAAAGCTCTCTTCTCTCGGCGCTCTGTTTCCGCGGCCTCTTCTGTCAGGACGATCCTGATGCTCCGGCTTCGGAAGCAATGCACGCATCGAAAGGCTGATCTTCTTCTCGTCGGTATCCAGGGCAATGACCTTCGCGGTGACTTCCTGACCGAGTTCCAGAACGTCAGACGGTTTTTCAACGCGCTCTCTCATGATCTGAGAAACGTGAACGAGACCGTCAATGCCTTCCTGAAGATTCACGAACGCACCGAAATCGGTAAGTCTCGCGACTTTGCCGGTGACCACGGTCCCGACCGCGTACTTCTCTTCCGCATTCGCCCACGGATTCTCATCCGGGAACTTTCTGGACAGGCCGATCTTCTTTCCGTTAATGCTCTTCACGAACACGCGGACCGTATCGCCCAGTTTGAACAGCTTCTTCGGGCTGCCGACACGGCTCCAGCTCATCTCGGTGATGTGCAGAAGGCCGTCGGCTCCGCCGAGGTCGATGAACGCGCCGAAATCGGTGAAGCTCTTCACCGTTCCGTCAATGACGTCGCCCTCGTGCAGGGTCTCGAGGATGTGCTGCAGCGCTTCCTCGCGCTCCTTTAAGATCAGGGACTTTCTGTCGCCGATCACACGATGCTTCTTCGGAACATAATCGGAAATCAGGAAACTGATCTCCTGTCCGAGGTACTTGGAAAGGTCGCTTTCAAAAGGATCCGTCACCATGCTGGCCGGAATGAACACCTTCACGCCGTCGACCGTCACGGTAAGACCCTTGTTCACGATCTCATCGACAACGGCGGTCAGCACCGTCTTATTCTCGAACGCATCCATGATCACCTGGCTCACGCGGTCGTTGTAACCGCCGAAACCGCGCTTCATGGTCAGGAGAACATTGCCTTCTCCGTCGTTCACCTTGGATACTCGCGCTTCAATCTCATCTCCGGCATGGTAAAGCTCGTGCAGGTCTACGGCAGGATCATTCGTCAGTTCAGACTTGGCAAGAATTCCGTCATGTTTGTACCCGATATTCACGACGATGTCATCATCACGGACTGAGATGATGGTACCCTTGATAACCTCCCCCGTTTTAATTGTTTTGATAGACTCGTCCAGCATTTGGTCAAACTCTGACATCGTTTTGAACCTCCTCGATAATTATTCTGGGGGTGGACGCCCCTGCTGTAATCCCCACGCACTTCACTTTACAGAACCACTCTGACTCAACATCATCCTTGTTTTGTATAAAATATGTGTGATCACATTTTTTCTTGCAAATCTCATAGAGTTTTCTCGAGTTCGACGAAGTCGGGGAACCGATGACCAGCATGACGTCGGAGTGAGATGCCAGTTCTTCAGCCTCTTCCTGCCTTTCCCGAGTAGCACTGCATATAGTATTTGCAATAGACATACTATAACCCAAACGCAAGAGAATTTCAAGAATTTTTTTAAATTTTTTCGTCTGATAGGTCGTCTGGACCACGATCGTCATAGGTTCCGACTTCGAAAACGGGATCTCGGGGATCATTTCCTCATCTTTCAGCACGAACGAAGGACCCTGACACCAGCCGAGGATCCCCTGCACTTCCGGATGATCGGGATCGCCGACAATGAGGATCCGGTCGCCCTTTTCAGATGCTTCGGCCACGGTCCTGTGTATCTTTTTCACAAAGGGACAGGTGGCGTCGACGACTTCGAAATGACTTTCCCGGAGTTTTTCCTCGAGTGCCTTTGAAATGCCGTGCGCACGGATCAGGATCTTTCCCGGAGGAAGATCCTTCAGTTCGTCTTCGGAACGGATGACCGAAAGGCCTTTTCTTTTCAGGTCTTCAACGACGGTTTCATTGTGAACGACCGGGCCGAACGAATAAAACGGTCCCGACTCCGTCGACACCATCTCTTCCGCATAGCGGACCGCACGCTCCACGCCGAAACAGAATCCGGCGGTCGAGGCAACTTTCACGGTTCTATTCGTCATAGTTTCTCCCGGATGATGTCGAGAATGCATTCGGTGACTTCCGCGATCGTAAGATCGGAAGAATCCACGAGGACCGCGTCTTCCGCCTGTTTAAGCGGCGCGTGTTCCCGGTTCATGTCCCTGAAATCCCGTTCCCGTATCTCTTCTTTCAGCTGCTCGATGTCCGGTTTCAGGCCCTTCGCTTCGTATTCCTTAAAGCGGCGCATCGCCCGGACTTCCACGCTCGCCGTCAGATAGATCTTCACTTCCGCATTCGGAAGGACTACGGTGCCGATGTCCCTTCCGTCCATGACGACGTCGTTCTCTTCGGCCAGCTTCTGCTGAAGAGAAAGCAGTTTTTCCCGGACCGAAGCGTAAGAAGACGTCAGAGAAGCCGCATGGCTCACTTCTTCCGTCCGGATGATCGGAGACACGTTCACCCCGTTCAAGAGGACTTCCTGCAAGCCCTGCCGGTACCGGATCGAGACCATGATCCTGTCAAGCACGCTCTTGCACGCTTCCTCATCGTCGATGTCGACGGAATTGATGAGGAAAAACACGCCGATGGCCCGGTACATGGCCCCGGTATCGACGTAGATGTAATTCATGGCTTCCGCCACCGCTTTCGCAATGGTGCTTTTCCCCGCCCCTGCGGGTCCGTCGATCGCAACGTTCATTCCATCCCTCCTGTCACCGTCCCGTCTGTCGGAACGGTCGTTCTCATTGTCCTGCCGCGCCTTTCCCGGCCGCATAACCGGTGGACCAGGCCGCCTGCAGATTGAATCCGCCGGTCAGGGCGTCAACGTCCAGCAATTCCCCGGCAATGAACAAGCCGCGGATCCGTTTGCTTTCCATCGTGTCCGGCCGGACTTCCCGGACCGAAACGCCGCCTTTTGTAATGATCGCCTCCGCGAACCCCCTCGTGGATACGATCGTGAACGGCAATGCCTTCAAGGTCTCCGCCAGTTTTTTCCGCTCTTCCTTCGATACCACGGACGCGGTCTTTTCTTTGTCAAGTCCTGCCGAAAGGAGGACTGCCGGAATGAGCGACGAAGGAAGAAGCGCCGTCAATACGTTGGAAAGCTGCTTCTTTCCGTTTTCCGAAAACTCTCTTTGAAGTCTCCTGTCCAACGTCTCAGGATCCAGGGCAGGCTTTAAGTCGATCTCCGCCGGAAGCCGCTCTCCCCGGTCCAGTCTCTCTGTGATGAAGGACGAGGCGCTGAGCGCGATCGGTCCGCTGACGCCGAAATGAGTGAACAGCATTTCGCCGAATTCGGAAAACAGCGTTTTACTGCCCGACCGCACGGTCAGCGTAACGTTTTTCAAGGTCAGACCCGGCAGGGTCTTCGTCCAGTCTTCCAGCGTTTCCAAGGGAACGAGCGCCGGGAGGGGGCGGACGATCTCATGCCCCAGCGCTTTTAAGATCCGGTAGCCGTCTCCGGTCGAACCGGTCAAAGGATAAGACAGTCCTCCGGTCGAAAGGACCACGCTGTCCACCGGAAAAAACGCCGTTCCACCGTCCGGCGTTCTGACGTCTGCTCCCGTAACAGCGCCTTCTTCCGTCTCTAAGGAAACCAGTTCATGGCGAAGAAGCACTTTGACGCCGAGACCGGAAAGCAGTTTTTCAAAAGCGCGGATGACGTCCGACGCATGGTCGGAAACCGGAAAGACACGGTTCCCCCGTTCTGTCTTCAGCCGGCAGCCCGCGCTTTCCAGAAGCGCCGTCAGCTCTTCATTGGAAAACCGGTGATACGCGCCGTAAAGGAATCTCGGATTCGTCACGACGTTCCGGATGAATTCTTCTTTCGGACAGGCGTTCGTCACGTTGCAGCGTCCTTTTCCGGTGATGTAGACCTTTTTCCCGAGTTTTTCGTTCTTTTCGATCAGGGTGACGGAAGCGCCGGACGAAGCTGCGGCATAGGCCGCGGCCATGCCCGAAGCGCCGCCTCCGATGACGAGCACGTTTTTCATCACTGTTTCCCGCCGACGTCGGTCACGTTCGGATATTTATGCAGATGCGTGTAAAGATGATCGGAACAATACTCGTAATTCCCGATGCACTTGGTACAGTAACGGAACTCCAGTTCCGGATTCGTCTTTTCCGTCCGCCCGCAGACCGTGCATTTGTGTCGGTACGTCTGCCCCTGACGGTGCATTTTAACAGGGCCCTCCGATTTCGGACGCTCCGTTTTTCTGCCGGTGAACCCTGAGCCGGCGGTCTTCTGTGAACCGCTCCCGGACTTGGACTGAAAGATCTTCCAACCGCTTTTGTGAATGACCATGAAAAGGATCACCGCCAGGATCGCCGCCGCGATCATGACGATCAGGATCCATGCGTACCCGATCCCGACTTGACCGTGCATGGCACTGACCAAGGCCTCGACGACGTCAAGCAACAGGAGTCCGAGCGTAATGAAAATCAGCCACTTGCCTTTGATCGGGATGATGAACATGAGCAGGAACTGCGCATCCGGGAACATCATTGCAAACAAAACGAACAGCATGTAATAGACGTTCGCGGGATTCAGATATACTACGTACAATGAATTCAGAGTCATTGACGGAATGGCAAGCATCGTGTAGTAATAAACGAATCCGAGGATCACCTCAATGACGAGCCCGGAAATCAGATAAAAGTTCAGTCTGGCTTCCCCGATGACGAGTTTCAGCGCTCTTCCGATCGCGAACGTGAACCAGGTCGCGATCGCAAGGAACAGTATCGAAGAGATCCCTCCTCCGCCGTAGGGATACAGAACGAACGAGAAAATGCGCCAGACTTCCCCCTGAAGGATCAGTGTGGGCTGAAACACGATCGCTGACAGAAACGTATCTTTCAGGACATAGTCCAGGATCGTTCCGAGCACCCTGAGTCCGAGCAGCACGGTCAGAAGGATCGGCGTATTTTCCTTGGTGAATTTACCGAAACGGCGCATCTCATTCCTCCCCGATGAAATATCTCGAAATCTTATATGAATTCGCGGCGCCGATGACGAGGATCATATCGATCTTTCCGGCATCGGCCAGATGAGCCGCATAGGCTTTCTGCAGTTTCACGTCTTCCTCGTAGCGGATCTTTTCCGAAGCCGCTTCCCACTCCCGTCCGGAGAGCGGGACGACGTTTTTCAGCACTTCCCGGCCGATGTGCGTCTTCGCGACCACCACGTAATCCGCGATCGTCAATGCATCCACGTACCTCTGGAACATCAGACGGAGCCGCGAGACCTGATGCGGTTCGAACACGGCCAGGATCCGCTTCCCCGGATAGTACTCCCGGCACATGGACAGCAGCGCTTCGATCTCCGTGGGATGATGCGCATAGTCGTCGTACACCGGGATATCGCCCATCATTCCGACGAAATCAAAACGCCGTCCCGCGCCGGAGAACGTCGCCAGACTTTCATTTGTCACCTCGTCGGAAACGCCGTAGATCCGGGCCGCGAGGATCGCCATGACCGCATTGGAAACGTTGTATTCGCCCGGCATCCTGCAAAGGAATTCCGTTACGTTTTCTCCGTCGTTGATTGAAAACCGGCTCTCCTCTCCTTCTTTCTTCAGGATACGGTAGACGGCCGTCTTCAGCTTCACGCCGGAGACCGGCAGGAACTTCTTTTCATTCCGGAAAACGACGGTGATCTCCGCCTTCCGGACGGTATCCGATTCCAACGCCTTTTTCAGCACTTCGACCGCCCCGGGGCTGTCTCCGGAAATGATGAGGTGCTTCAAGTTCGGATCGTTTTTCAGAAACCAGGAAAACGCGTCGATCACTTCGTTCACGTCCCGGAAGCACTCCGGATGATCCATTTCGACGTTCGTGATGACGGCCGTTTCCGGCTTGTAGTGGAAGAAATTCCGGTTGAATTCGTCCGCTTCGCAAAGAAAGAGATCGGACCGCCCGATGCGGCCGCCGGACTTCCACTTCTTATAGATCGATCCGCCTTCCACCGTCGGATCCAGTTTTCCGTCGATCAGGATCTCCGCGGTCAGGAACGTGGTCGTCGTCTTTCCGTGCGTCCCGGAGACGGCAATGACCCTCTTGTCCTTCTGCAGGTATTTTCCCATGAATTCCTGCCAGGTCATCAGGATCCCGCGCCGGTCCGCTTCTTTCACCTCCGGATTGTCCGGGCTGATGTCGAAGATCGCGGGAGAAACCGCGACCACGTCGACGTCATTGGCGATGTGCTGTTCGGAATGTCCCTCATAAATCGGGATGCCGCGCTTCTTCAGCTCCGAAGCATAGTAGGAATCCACGGACAGATCACATCCCGACACCCGGAATCCCTGCTCATGGGCAATGAGCGCGATGGACGCGGCGCCCGAGCCGCAGATCCCCATAAAATGTACGTGCGTTTTCTCAAAAGACATGTTTTCTTCTTTCTTTTTCCGCAACGGTCACGTCATGCGGAAAAGCAGTAATTCCACGGCCATGGAGTCCGTAAGATCGCCGGACTTGACGGCGTGATCGAGTTCCAGCGCCTCCTCCGCGAGCCCTTCCAAAAACGAGGCCGGAATCCTGGAGGTATGCGCCGCGAGTTTCCGGACGACGAATTCCTGAACGCCGAGGGCGGAGGCGATCTCTGTGTTCGAACATCTCCGCTTTTTCATGGACGCGACGGCGTTCAGCCTGAGAATCTCTCTCGTGATATTAAACAGAATGCCCATCGGATTCGTATCCAGCGCCACCAGATCGTAGTAGAGACGGAAGGCGGTCTCCCGGTCTTTCGAAACGGCGGCCTCCACCAGTTTGAACACCTGAAAACTGAGTTTCGGCGTGACGACCGTTTCCACTGTCTTTTCATCGATCGCGCCGTTTTCGCCGACGTAATCCGCAAGCTTGTCCATCTCGTGGATCGCGCTTTCCATGGCATCCGGCAGGACGTCGACGAGCAATGCGAAAGCGTTCTTCGTGATCCGGACCTTCCGCCGGCCGATCTCCTTCAGGATCCACTCCGTGCGCGCTTCGCCTTCGAGTTTGTTCAGTTCGACGGCGATCCCCTCTTTCTGAACGGCCTTGAACAGTTTGGTCCTCTTGTCCACGGAGGAGACCATGCTCATCGGGTCGCCCTTGTCTTTCGCCTTTGCGGGATGCTCAATGAACACCACTGAGGCCGTGTCGGGAAGCGTTTCGATCCACTCTGCAAACGCAGGATCGGACGAGGAAAAGACGCCGGTGTCTTCCATGACGACGACTCTCCGGTCCGCAAGGAACGGCATGGTATCCGTAAACTCCCTGACTTCCGACGGAACGGCCTGCCGGTTCGAGACCGTGAGCGTATTCATCGTATCGCCGTGGGTCAGTTCCGCGCAGAGTCTGGAGGAGATTTCACGGATCAGATACGTCTCATCGCCGTAGATGAGATACACCTTCCGGAACTGTCCTGTTCTGATGTCGTCCAAAATTCGCTTCATACCGGAATTATACCCGAAATGTCAAAAAGTTGCAATGCTTTTCACACCGTTTCCGTGATTTCCGCGGTCCATTCGCAAGGCCCGGTCAGCGGGAGGCAAAAGTCACGTTTTCCCCGTCCGGAGCGATCCGGAACGACACCGCGCCGTCCCTGCCGCTTAAGAACGTCCTGCTCTTCACTTCTTCCAGACGGGCCAGTGTCTCGGAAGCGGGATGACCGTAGGTATTGTACTTCCCGTAACTTACAAGCGCGATCCGCGGCGATACGCGTTTCAGAAACGCGGCTGAGGAGGAATAGGCTGATCCGTGATGAGGGACTTTCAGATAATCATGCGCTTTTACGGATCCGATCGCTGCCTCGGAGGAGGCTGATATGTCGCCCGTAAACAATACCGACGTTTCCGGACACCGCACAGAAAGCACCATCGACGTGTCATTGCCGCTCTCTGCGGCAGAAGGGCCGGGCCACAGGACTTCGAACGTCAGGCGGTCAAGCGTGATCTTGTCCCCCGCGCTGAGATAACGGACCGGGATCCCGGCCTCCTCCGCCGCCTTCCGGACCGCGGTAAACTCCGACTTTTTGTTTTTCGTATCCGGCAGATAGATCCGTCCGACCGAAAACCGTCCGGACTGTAATAGCGATACGACTCCGGAGGTATGGTCCTCGTCATCGTGACTTAAGAAAACCGCATCGATCCGGGACCGCCCGTAATAAAACAGCGTGTTTGAAAGGACGTCTCCGACATCCTCCCGGTCTGTCGAGCCGCCGTCGATGACGGCGACCGCGTTGTCCGTCTCCAGAAGGAACCCGTCGCCCTGCCCGACGTCGGCCATCGTGAGCCGCGTTTCCTCCCGGGAAAGAGGCGCGTGCCGGAGAAAAAGGATCCCGAACAAATACACCACGAAAAGAGAGGCAAGCACGACCGCCCTGGCGCCTTTTCCGGGAAGCCGTTCTTCACTCTCCTTTGCATATTTCCTGCGAATGAGGAGAACCTTCAGAACGACAGGGATCAGCGAAAACAGGATGAGGTAGATCATGATCCGGACAAAGGACGGACGCCCGTTCACAATGCTCTGCAGAGGAAGGCGGTTCAGTAGTTTCGGGAAGTCCTCATAGCATCCGGCGAGCAGATCCGCCCCCGAAAACACGGCTCCGGAAAAGAGATTTCCCCGGCCGAACAAGGCGTCGCCGAGGATCCCCGTGCCGGAAAGGATCGTGACGACGGCGCGAAGAAACGTCATCACGGCTTCGCCGAAAAAAGCGTACAGTCCCGGGCGGAAGGTATCCGTGACGGTCAGCGGAAGAAACGCGCACTTCATTGAAAGCAGCCGCACCGCCGCGCTCACCCGCTTCGACGATTTGAAAAAGTAAGCGGCAATGACGTCCGAAACCGCGCCGGACGAGAGCATCAGGGCGACAGAATAGCGAAACGCCGCCAAACCGACCGTTTCCGGCCGCGTGAGAACAAGAATCAGGAGGGATAAGGAAAACGCCGATAAGACGTCAAATTTACGCTTAAAGAGCGGTGCGGCAGCACGGACGAGGAAGACGAACATTGCCCTCAGGAAGGAAAAGGAAAAACCGGTCAGGATCCCCGGGATCAGCATGAGGAGTCCGGCAAGGGCCGCCGGCAGGAACCGGTTCTTCATCCGCTTCTTGAAAAAGTTCAGGACGGCAATGCCGAAAAAAGAAAACAGAAAGCCGGAAGAACTCAAGAGGTACATGAGGCCCGTGGCCTTGAGCGCCGTTCCGGTCTCTTCGGGAAGTTCCGTCCGATCGGAAAGCAGTGCTGACAGATAGACGCCTTGACGCGCTCCACCGTAGCATTCGACGGCGCCTCTCACGTATTCGCGGAGCCGGAACGCGAGTTCGGGAAGGTACCTCTTCCGTCCGGGACAGATGCTGTACTTCTCTGCAAGAAACCCGCCCCGGACGCCGAGGGCGTCATAATAGGAACGCACGTCGAATTCTCCGAAATTCGTTGCTTTTTGGAACAGGAAATAGCGGCCCTGAAAAGATCCGCGGGCTCCGGTGAGCATTGCCGCTTCTTCTTCCGAAACGTTCAGGTACACGAATACGGTCACCGTCTCCTTGGAAGGGCGGACCTCGAAGACGTACCGCTCTTCTTTCCGCTTTCCCGAAAGCACTTCGCCCTCGAAGGAGCCTTCCAGAAACCGGGCGCCGGAGGATTCCAGGGACGACCTGAAAGAAGGGACGTCCGGCATCAAAAACGCAGACCGTTCCTCAATTCCCGATATGAGTAAAATAAAAAGAGTCATGACAACCGCGATCCAAAGAAGCGGTCGTTTCAAAAAGGGGTCCTTTCAGAAAGCGTCAGGGATCACTCCGCGCTTTCAGAGGGTTCTGCCTGAATCAGGTCGAAGTTCGTATTCCGATAGAGCGGCGCGGAAAGATCGAACTGATCCATGAACATCACGTTCGACGAACCGTTCACCGAGATAGAAACGGCATTGATGCCGACGATCTCGGTCAGCGAGTTCACCAGGGAATAGACTGCGATCTCCGGTCGGGAGACCATGGCGCGGTTCAGGAAGACTTCATTCAGATTCACGTAACAGGTCCCGTTCTTCGTGGACACGGAAATCAGCTTCGTGTCGTTCGGGATCGTCGGATACAGGTCCGCGCTCTCCGGCCCGTTGATCAGATTCCGAACGACCGCCTGTTCCAGCGGGATCGTGTTATTGTAGCGGATCCTGACGGACTCCGAGATCAGTCCGTCAGCCGTTTCATTCGTAAAATACAGGTCCATCACGGTTTCCGAGTAGGCATTCAGTCCCGTGGCAAGCACGTCAATGCAGTCGGATCCCTTCATGGGACCGACCACGGAGCCGTTCGAAAGCACGAGGGGCTGGTTCTCCACGGAGATCTCCACGGTCTGGATCTCGGGGAACTGCGTGAACGTCTTCACGAGCGAAGCGCGGAACAGCACTTCGTTCGGCGACGAAAGGGAAAGATACGGCTGATCGAAGTTCAGATTCAGATTGTTGTTCTGAAGCGTGTAATTCTTCAGGGAAACCGTCGCCGGCACGGGGCTCGTGTACTCCGCGTGATCCGCTCCGCTCACCATGTGCTTCCAGACCGAAGCGATCCTGGAATCAAACGATGCCTGTTCGTCAATGACCGCTTCGACCGGGAACAGTTCCCGTTTCGTGGAATTCTTGAAGTAAATGTAGAAGGCGCCTTCCTTCAGCGCGTCGCCCCTCCCGCAGCCGGACAAAAGAACGGCGGCAAGAAGAAGCAGGGAAAGGATCGACGTCAGGCGTTTCCTGTGTTTCATGACTTCTTCCTCCCTCCCGTCTCTTCCACGTGCTTCAAGGGGATCCGCACGGTAAACGTCGTCCCTTCATCCACCTTGCTCTCCGCCTTGATCACGCCGAAATGCAGAAGAATGATCTGCTTCGTGATGGAAAGACCGAGACCGGTGCCGCCCGTCTCACGGCTTCTCGCCTTGTCGACCCGGTAGAACCGGTCGAAAATGTGAGGCAATGCCTCTTCCGGAATGCCGACTCCGTTGTCGGAAACCCGAAAATAGAAATATTCGTGGTCGGCATCCAGCGACACCTTGACCATGCCGCTGTCGCGGTCGTATTTGATGGCGTTTTCAATGAGGTTGGAAAACGCCTGATTCAGCTTGATCTCGTCGACGTCCGCCGAAACGGCGCGGAAGGATTCGTACACCAGTTCAATGTCGCGCTTTTCGGCGATCGGCTTCAGTGTCTTCAGGATGTTCAGCACCATGTCATTGATGCTGACCGTGGAGACGTTCATGCTGTCTTCCGCATGCGCGAGCCTTGACATGGACAGCAGGTCCTCAATGATCCTGGATTCCCTGTCGATCTCGACGGAAATGTCCGAAAGGAATTCCTGATACATCTCCTCAGGCACATTCTTCTGACCGATGAGGGAATCAGACAGGACGCGGATGGACGTCATCGGCGTTCTGAGTTCATGGGAAACGTTGGAAACGAACTGTTCCTGAGATTCTTCCATCATCCGATAATTGTCAATGACCTGGGAGGTCGCCTCCATGATGTCGTCGATCTCCTTATAGGAACGGATGTTGGAAATGTCGTGATCAAGGTGTCCTGCGCGCAGTTTTTCGACTTCGTACGCCACGGCTTTGACCGGCCGCGTGATCAGGTAGGAAATGTAGATCGCGACGACGGACATGACGATGAAAAGTATGACTTCAATGAGGGACATTGCCTGTTTTACGCGGGACAGGCTCTCCTGGATCCAGTCCGTCGTAGATGAAAAAACGAGCACGGACGTCACCGTTTTTTCGGTGCCGCCGTTATAGGTGACCGGGATCACGTATTCAAGAAACTTGGTTTCGGACTGGAAAGACTGATACTCTTTCCCGAGAAAAGCAGAAAAGACCGCGTCTGACACCACGGTTTTTCCAAGGTCTGCAAGAAAGGAATCGTGAACGACTTTGTACTGATTGTCCACCACGAGCAGCCGTCCGCCGTAGGCGTCGGAATACCAGTTCAGGACGTCGGCCATCTCTTTGGTGAGCGACTTCTGGATCGATTGGTTTTCTCCGAGCGAAGCGCTGATCATGTTGCAGCGCTGCCGGATCTCGATCATACGTTTGTTGATGAGACTGCTCTCGTACGTATTGACGACGATCACGTGAAGCAGGATGACGGGCAGGATGCCGATCAGAAGAAAGCAGACCGTAAATCTGAATCTTAGCGAATTAAAGAGCTTTTTCATCCTTGCAATAATATCCTATTCCCCACTTGGTCTGCACGTATTTCGGAAAACTCGGGTTTTCTTCGATTTTTTCGCGGAGTCTGCGGATATGTACGTCAACGGTGCGCTCGTCTCCGGGATAATCCTTCCCCCAGACGAGTTCCAGCAGTTTTTCACGGCTGAAGACTTTGTTCGGATTCGTGACGAGAAGATGCAGAACGTCAAACTCCTTCGCTGTGACCTTCACTTCTCTGTCCTTCACGTAAACGGTCTCGTTTTCCGTGTTCAGCTTCAGGTCGTTCAGTTCAATGACGGTTTCCTTCTTCCGCTCATTTCCGTTCACAAGGTGATTCCGGCGCATGATGGCTTTCATCCGCGCTTTCACCTCAAGAATGTTAAACGGCTTCGTGATGTAGTCGTCCGCGCCGTACTCGAGGCCGATGATTTTGTCCATGTCGTCGCCCTTCGCGGTCAGCATGATGATCGGCACGTTCGAAAACTCCCGGATCTGCCGGCAGACTTCGAGTCCGTTCATCTTCGGAAGCATGATGTCGAGCAGGATCATGTCAAACTCCTGCGCCTTCGCCATCGTAAGACCTTCCTCGCCGTCATAGGCCGCTTCGACTTCCCATCCTTCCTGAAGCAATGAAAAGCGAATGCCTTTCACGATCATTTTCTCGTCGTCCACCACCAGAATCTTAGCCATAATACTCCCCTACACTTTGATCAGTTCACGGATCCTCTCCAAAATGCTTTCGCCGATGCCCGGCACATTCAGAAGATCCTCGACCGTCCGGAACGGTCCGCTCTTTTTTCGATATGACAGAATGGCCTCCGCCTTCGATTCGCCGATCCCGGGCAGGGACATGAGGTCCTGTTTTCCCGCGGCGTTTACGTCGATCAGCCTTTCTCCGTTCTCTCCGGTCTCTTCAGCGCTTTCCCCGAGAAACGGGATCCGGATGTGTTCCGCGTCCCGCACGGTCGCTGCGAGGTTTACCCCGGAGGGATCCGCATCCTCGAGAAGCCCGCCTGCCTCTTCGATGAGTTCGAACAGGCGCATTCCTTCCCGGAACGGATAAACCCCTTCTTTGCGGACCGCACCCGTCAGATACAGGTAGCCGGTTTCCGCTTCCGCCGGATCCTCCGTGTCCTCCGTCCGTGACGGGCCTGTTTCCTCCGGGGAAAGCGACCGGTCCCGCCCGGCCGAACCGCCGACGAGGAATGCAATAAAGGCCATAGCGATCACTACGGCCGAGATCATCCCGACGATCTTTTTTCTTTTTTCTGACATGCCAAAAACACGGATACGCTTTCAGCGTGTTCAATAGTTTACAAAATCTTTAAGAAAAAAACAAGTGAATTTTAAGATTTTTTGAAATTTTGTGAAGAAAATGTGGAAAACTCACTCGGAAAGGCAGGAAAACAGGCTCTTCCTGTAGGTATAATCTCCGGGTTCGTTCAGGCGGAGCGCGTGCCAGAAAGACAGCTGGATCTTCTCCTCATGTTCTTTCATGAAAGCTTCGTACAGCGTGTTCCAGTTTTCATACCGTCGCGCCGCCAAGAGGTTCGTTTTTTCCTTGTTAGACAAAAGGACGTTGTAGGAATTGACGTTTCTGAACAGGTAGTAATTGCCTTCGTACTCGATGACATGACTGATCTCTCCGTCTTTCAGTGCGAAGATCACGTCTCTGATCGCATCGTTCAGATCGCTTCTCGAAACCGAATACTCGATCTCGGGATCCTCGGAATACACGGAGGCCAGCGTCGCAAAGTTCTCGCCGTTTCGGATCCTGTCCGAAAGTTCGTCCGCCAGTTCCCGGCTGACGACACGGATCACCATCACGTCACTGACCCGCGATTCCTCGTCGCTGACTTCGAGCTTTCCGTCCTTCACGAGGTCGGACACGACCTTCGAGGCCAGCGCGTATTTTAACAGAACCTGTTCCAGCGTATCGCGGTCGGACCGGATGAACTTCTTTTCGTCATCGGTGAGATACCCGTCATAGTACGCCCGCGCTTCCGTCCGGATCTTCTCCCGCTCGGAATCGGTCAGGGAAACGTTCCGTTCATCGGAAACGGAATTCAGGTACAGCAGGGCTCTCGCCTCTTCCAGTATGTATTCGGACTTGATGTAATCTTCATACGTTTCGCCCTCGAATACTTCCCTGTCCCAGAACTGCTCGCCGAGGAGCTCCTTGTAATAGGATTCAAAGAGACATTTGTATTCGAGGGCGATGACGCGGATCTCGTTCTCGGTCAGTCCGGTCCTGCCGTTCGTCAGGGCCACTTTCTCGCCGAAAGACCATACCCATTCCGTCCTGCAGCCGGAAAGCGTCAGGACGGCGATCAGAAAAAAGCAAAGGATCGAAAGCCTGCGCCTCATAAAAGAGCACGCATCGCGGCGGTATTCGCTGCGAGATCGCCTTTGAACAATGCCGACCCGCTGACGAAGACGTTTGCTCCCGCCTCCTTGCAGAGCACGACGGTCTCCATATTGATGCCGCCGTCCACTTCAATGTCGACGTCGAGTCCTCTTCTCGTGATCTCCTCGCGGAGAATGCGGATCTTTTCGAGCGCTTCTGGCATGAAGGCCTGTCCGCCGAAGCCGGGCTCCACGGACATGATAAGGATCATGCTGCACTTTTCAAGGTAAGGGAACACGGTTTCGACCGGCGTCTTCGGTTTCACGGACAGTGCGGCAGGCACATTGAAATAGCGGATGTAATCCAGCGTTTCGTCAATGTCCGCACAGGCTTCCGCGTGCACGGTGATGATGTCGGCGCCCGAAGTGGCGAACGACTTCACGTTCCGGATCGGATCTTCGATCATGAGATGCACGTCGATCGGCTTCGTCGAGACTTTCTTCACATTGCGCATGATCGTCACACCAAAAGACATTTCCGGGACGAACTTGCCGTCCATGACGTCGTAATGAACGTAATCACAGTCCGCCTCATTCATCTTTTCGACCTCCCGGCCGAGATTCAGCCAATCCGCGGACAGGATCGACGGCGCGATCTTATATTCCATATCAATACCTCCTTAGAGTGTATAAATGATTCAGCATTTCGACGTAGGAACGGTACCGGATCAATGAAACCGCGCCGTTTTCCGCCGCCTTTCTCACCTCGCACCCCTCTTCCGTCCTGTGCGTACAGGAAGAAAAGCGGCATTTCGTGAGGAAGGGAATGAACTCAGGAAAATCAAGAGCCAGATTTTCCCGGACGAGAAAATCGTAATCCACCGACGTGAATCCCGGTGTGTCCAGCAGAAACGAGTCTTCACCGAGCGGAAACAGTTCCGCGTGTCTCGTCGTATTTTTCCCCCGCTCGATCTTTTTCGACAATGCCCCGACTTCCATGACCTTCTTCTCAAGCAAAGCATTGATGAGCGAGGATTTTCCGACGCCGGAAGGTCCGGCGAACACCGTCAGTTTTCCGGCCAGGGCTTCTTTCAGTTCCGGGATCCCCTCTCCTTTGAACGATGAGCAGAAATGCATGGGATAGGGAGCGCCCGAAAACGCGGAAAGGATCTCCGAGATCGACTCTTCCGAAGCAAGATCCGTCTTCGTCACGACGAGGGAAACCGGAATGCCGCGCTCTTCCGAGACCGCAAGATACCGGTTCAGCACTTCGAACGAGGGCTTCGGGGAAGCTGAGGAAAAGAGGAGAAAGACCGCATCCGCGTTCGCCGCCTTCGGCCGGAGGAGTTCGTTCTTCCGCTCTTTGATCTTCACGATCTGCCCGGTGAACGGGCGGTCGGGATCTTTCTCCACTTCGGCGAAATCACCGACGAGCGGCGTCACGCCTTCGTTCCGGAAGGCGCCGCGCGCCTTGCATTCGCAGACGCCGTCCGGAGTTTTCACATAATAGAATCCGCCGATCCCCTTGATGATCCTGCCTTCCATGGATCAGGGCTCCGAAGCATTGTTCTGTCCCTGGGCGTCCTGGGGCGGATTGTCCGGCGGGGTCTGCTCCTGGGATTCCGACGACTCGACCGGATCCGTCGGCACGTCCGGAACGCTCTCCGATGAGGATTCCGGCGGCGCCTCGGTTTCCGACGAGGATTCTTCCGGGGTCTCGGATTCGCTTTCCGAAGGTGCCGGCGCTTCATAACGGAAGACTTTCAATTCGACCTTCACGAGCGTCGTCGTGTCGGAATTCGCTTCCGGCGACTGTTCGCTGACGATGCCGTCGAGAGACTCGATCTCCGTTTTCTCATAAGTGACGATGAGATGCTCCTCATCGATGCTGAAGCCCTGAGACTGAAGCAGGGTTTTCGCTTCGTCCAGAGTCAGGCCCTGCAAAAGATTCGGCATGCTGATCTTGCTGAACGTCGTGGTCTTGTACGTCACGGTGATCTCCGCGCCCTTCGAAAGCGGTGCGGAAGGATCGGTCTGACGGATGCCGGTGATGACGAGGTCTTCCTCTTCTTCCTCCGCAGCGACCGTCTCCTCATGAATAATGAACTTGAACGGCAAGCTGTGCAGAAGCTTCTTCACTTCGGAATCAAACTTCTTTCCGACGACGTCAGGAAGAATGACGGTGTCGCTCGACGAAGAAACGTAGACCATCACGTCATTGCCGGGTTCGAGTTTCGCTCCGGCTTCCGGATACTGTCCGCGGACCTTCCCGAGGTCTTCTCCGGACTCTTCATACCAGTTCACGTAAACCGGCAGGTATCCGGCATCCTTCAATGCCTCGCCGGCCTCTTCCTTCGTCATGCCGGTCAGATCAGGCAGCGCAAGTTTCTCCTTGCCCTTTGAAATGCTGACGGCGACGGTCGTGCCTTCCCTTAAATAAGAGCCGGCCTTGAACTGCTGGTAGCAGACCTTGCCCTTTTCGACCTCGTCGTCGAAGTCCTCGTCTACTTTTCCAAGTTTCAGAAGGACGTCGTTCAGAGCTTTCTTCGCCTCTTCCTCAGTCATTCCGGTCAGATCCGGCATTAAGGCGTACGGCTTGCCGTTGCTGTACGTGACCGTGATCTTGTCTCCGGCGTTCACGCGGCCGGATGACGGGGAAATGGACATGATCTGATTGATCGGGACGCTTCTTGAATACACGCCCTTCTCTTCCACCGTGATGTAGCTCTTATACTCGGCAATGTCCGTCCGGAAGTCCGCAATGTTCCGTCCGACGTAATTCTTCTTGATGTCGAAATAGCCCTTGCCCGAATTCAGGACGATGACGATGGTCGAATCCTTCAGCACCACCGTGCCGCCTTCGTAACTCTGGCGGATGACGGAACCCATCGGATACGCCTCGGAGTACTCCTGCTGATAGGACAGCTGGAAGTTCAGTTCCGCTTCTTCCAATGCCTGCATGGCCTGCTGAAGGGTCATGCCGATCATATCCGGAACCTTCGTGTCCGTTTCGGGATCGAATTCGTTCGGATCCTTCGTAATGACGATGATCGTCGGATCTTCGTCGGTCGCGTATCCGTTCTGTCTCGAAGGCGTGTTCATGCTTCCGGTGCCGGAGAGACAGCCGGAGAACGAAAGAATGATGTAAAGCAGCAGTCCGAACATCAGTGCCCCGAGGGCAATGGCCAGGATCTGCATGATACGGTCAAACGCCGTCCGTTCTTCCTTTTTCGCCGCCTTACGGACCGCCTCGCGCTCGGCGTTTTCCTTCCGGAGCGCGTTCGTCTCGTTTTTCGAGAAGACGTGGGTGCTGCTCATCATCACCCGTTCCTGTTCCTGCTTCTCGAAATTGAAATCCGGGGTTTCGACCGCGATCTTCAGATCTTTCAGAAGTTCCGTGCAGCTGTGATACCGTTTTTCCCGCGATTTCTGAGTGCAGCGGAAAATGATCTGCTCCAGGGCGATCGGGCAGTCGGGGTTGTGATCGCTCGGCGGCACCATGGATTCGTTCATGTGCGCGAGCGCGACCGCCATGGCCGTTTCCTTGTCAAACGGCAAAACGCCCGTGATCATCTCATACATGCAGATGCCGAGGGAATAAATGTCGCTCCGTTCGTCGGCTTCCTTCCCCTTCACCTGTTCCGGGGAGATGTAATGCACGGAGCCGAGTGTTCCGTCGCCGAGGGTCTTTTCTTCGCCCGTTCTGACTTCGGCAATGCCGAAATCGGTCAGTTTGACTTTTCCGTTCCTCGTTAAGATCACGTTTTCCGGTTTGACGTCGCGGTGGATGATCCGGTGCGCGTGAGCGCTCCGGAGTCCGAGCGTGATCTGCGCGGAGATCGCCATGGTCTCCTTGGCGGAAAGATGCGTCTTCCTCGAGATGTATTCCTTCAGCGTGATGCCGTCGACGTACTCCATCACGAGGTAATAAGTGCCTTCCGACTCACCGACGCCCATGACGCGGACGACGTAGGGGCTTTCGATCTCGGAAACCGCTTCGCCTTCCGCCCGGAATCTGGAAACGTATTCGGGCGTTTTCGAGAACTTCTGCTTCAGTGACTTGATCGCGACGATCTCTCCGGTTTTCAGATCTTTCGCGCGATACACGTCCGCCATGCCGCCGGACCCGATTTTTTCTATGATGCCGAAGCGGCCGTCAAATACTGTTCCGATCCTGATCATGAGCGTCCCTCCGGATCGACCAGAATGACCGTGATGTTATCGCGTCCGCCGTTCGCATTGGCCGTTCTGATGAGCGAGATGACCCGCTCATCCAAAGTAAATTCATCATCCAGTGCCAGATTTCGAATCATGACATCCTCCACCATGTTGGAAAGGCCGTCGCTGCAAAGAAGCAGCATGTCCCCGTGCATCAGTTCGATCGTGAACGTGTCGGCGTAAGTCTCCGCCGACGTTCCGACCGCCCGGGTAATGATGTTCTTCTGACGGACGTAGGCTTCGCTGCCCCGTTCCATCAGGCCTTTCCGGACCATCTCCTCCACGTAGGAATGGTCTCTCGTTATTTGCTTGATCGTACCTTTGATGCTGTTCAGAAGGTACAGTCTGCTGTCTCCGATATTCGCAACGTAGGCAATGCCGTTCACGATGCCGAGAATGACGAGCGTGGTGCCCATCAGGGAAGCGTGCTTCGCATCGGATTTTTTCCTGACCTCGAGGTTCGCGGTCGACACCGCTTCCTGAAACAGTGCCTCGGGAAAATCCATCGGGGCGTGCATGAGATACCGGACCGTCGTCGCTACCGCCGTTTCGGCCGCCACTTCGCCGTAGGAATGTCCGCCCATGCCGTCAGCGAGAACAAAAAGGCGCTCAAAAATGCCGACCTGACCTTCGGAAACGAAGAAGAAATCCTCATTGCGCTCCCGTTTTTTTCCGGTATCGGTCATCCCTGAAACGTTCAAACAGTCTCTCCCTTTTGCCCTTCCTGAAGCGTTCTTGCACGCAACTGACCACAGGCGCCGTCGATGTCGGCGCCAAGTTCCCTTCTAATTGTAGCATTTATTCCGTTTTTTTCAAGGAATTTTTGGAATTCCAGGACCCGTTCCGGTTCCGGTCTCTTAAGATCGCGTTCCCGGACCGGATTCACCGGAATAAGGTTCACGTGCGCGTTTTTGCCGCGGAGCAATGCCGAGAGTTTTTCCGCCTCGGAAGCGGTATCGTTGACGTCCCGGACCACCGCGTATTCATACGTCACTCTCCGGCCGGTTTTCTCGAAGAACGCGTCGCAGGCGGCCATGACGTCCGGAAGCGGGTACGCCTTCGAAACGGGCATGAGTTCCGACCGGGTCTTCTGATCCGCGGCATGAAGCGACAATGCCAACGTCGCCGGGATCCCCTCTTCCGCAAAAGCGCGGATCTTCTCCGGGATCCCGGAAGTCGAAAGCGTGACGTGACGGGCGCTGAGATTTTTGCCCTCCGGCGAAATGAGGAGTCTGAGAAACCGGATGACGTTCTCATAATTGTCAAAGGGTTCGCCGCTACCCATCAGCACGACGTGGCTGACGCTGACGCCGAATTCGCGCTCCATGAAATATACTTCATCCAGGATCTCCGACGCCGTGAGGTTCCTGACGAGCCCGCCGATCGTCGATGCGCAGAACCGGCAGCCCATCCGGCAGCCGACCTGAGTGGAAACGCAGACGGAATCCCCGAATTTGTAGCGCATCAGCACCGACTCGATGAGATTGCCGTCCGGAAGCCGGAGGAGGACTTTTTTCGTCCCGTCGACTCGGCTTTCCTGTATCCGTTCCGCCTGTAAAGTCGTGATCGCGGCGGACTCCTTCAGCTTTTCACGAAGTGATTTCGGAAGATCGGTCATCTCGTCGAACGAGACGGCACGTTCTTTATGAAGCCAGCGGAACACCTGGGAGGCGCGGTATGAGGGCTCCCCCAGGGAAGAAAGAAACGTCTTCAGTTCTTCTTTTGTCATGGACTTGACGTCCTGCATGCTTTCTCCTTTTTTTCCGGTTTACCGGCTGCTCCGCTCCATGACTGCGTAGTAAAATCCGTCGGAAGGGAGTTCTCCCGGCAGGATGAGACGTTCTTCCGAAAGCGTGAATTCCGGATGCGTCTCCAGAAACCGGCGGACGTTCTCGCCGTTTTCGGCCGGGTCGTACGTGCAGGTGGAATAAACGAGCACGCCGCCGTTCTTCACGGAAGGGGCCGACGCGTTCAGAATCTTTTGCTGAAGTCCGATCAGGGCTTCCACGCCTTCCTTCGTCACGTTTTCCTTGCCTTCCGGTTTTCCGGCCAGCACCGAAAGCCCCGAGCAGGGTACGTCGAGGTTCACGATATCGAAAAGACCGGTTTCAGGATGCGGTACCGACGCGTCGCGAACGAGCGTTTCAACGAATCCGGAAACGCCGTATTTCAAGACGTTTTCCCGCAGTATCCTTACCTTCTCCTCACTGACGTCCGCGGCAATGATCCTCGAACGTCCGCCTTCCGGTCCGGCCGAGCGCTGTTTTTCCGCGAGGGTAATGAGATCCGCAAGATGCAGCGTCTTTCCGCCAGGAGATGCCGCCGCGTCCAGGATCCGGAGCGGTTTCTCGCTTTTCAGGATCCTTTCCCGGAGCGCTTCGACGGAGAGCGTCATGGCAGGAGCTTCCGGATAGAACCAGCCCTCTTCATATCCGGGAACGTCTCTCAGACGTTCGAAGCCGGAAATGAAAAACGTGACGGACGTTACGCCTGTCGGCGTCACGGTCATGCCCGCCTCCCGCACGGACGAGACAAACCGTTCAGGATCGATCCGGGATTCATTGACGCGGACGGAAAAACGTTCGGACTCGCCGGAAAGGAACCACTCTCCGATCGCCTTCGTACG